>DATHTS010000695.1:0-4610 GCA_035462935.1 Pyrinomonadaceae bacterium | reverse complement strand
GGTATCGCTATTTTCTTGCTTTCGACCCGCGCCCGACGCTGGAAAAGGTGAAAGTCCCGGTGCTTGCTCTCAACGGCGAAAACGATTTGCAGGTTCCGTCCAAGGAAAATCTGGATTTGATCGCCGCCGCTCTGAAAGCCGGAAATAACAAGGATTTCACCGTCAAATCCTTTCCAAAGCTCAACCATTTATTTCAAACAAGCCAGACCGGTTCGCCGAATGAATACGACAAAATCGAGGAAACTATTTCTCCGATTGTTTTGGAAGAAATCTCAAACTGGATTTTGAAACGCACGGCGGGAAAATAAAAACTAGAAGCTATCTCAAAAATAATATTATCGTTAAGCAAGCGGTCTAAGACCGCGTTTCAGGCAGCAATCTTCTGCAAACGCGGTCACAGACCGCTTGCTTAACCTTACGTTTTGTATTTTTGAGACAGCTTCTAGAGCAATTCAAGTTTGCATATACGGGTCCGCAGCCGCCTGCGGCAGCGGGCGGTTGAATTTAGAAAACTTGAATGTTTATGGTAAAAGTCCGGGTTGATTAACTTAAACCATCCGCTACCGCAGATGGTTCTGACTTTTTTACCATAAACCTATTCATTTTTTGAAAAGAGCGGGGCAAGATGCCTTGTTCTTTTCTTTTTGTTGTATAATGAAAGGCAAATTTTAAATTTTCAAAAGGGGAAAGAAATGAATTCGGAGAAAAAAATAAGCAAGCTGTTTTTGGGCTTTTTCGCGTTAATTGTTTTTGTTACCGGCATTAACACCGCATTAGCTCAAGGTAATGAGAAGGTTAAGGTTTCGTCTGAAGAGCTCAAAATCATTAAGAAAATCGAAGAAGCGAAAACTTTAGATGAAAAAATAAAAGCGACTGAGGAATATATCGGTAAATATCCGAAGAGTCCGGCGCGGGCGCAGGCGGCAAATTATCTTGCCGGGCAAATCACGCAGTTAACCGATGATGCGGTCATCGTCTCGAGCGGCGAAAAATACCTGGCGATTTTTACCGAGCCGACCGAAGCCGACTTTATTCTGCCGAGTCTGGCTTATTCTTACGTTCAACAAAAACGATACAAAGAAGGCTTTAATACGGCGGAAAAATATCTGGCGCGAAACGCTGACGATGTAACCCTCAGACTGCAGTTAGCTATTGAAGGAGCGAACCTTGCCCGCACCGGCAATAAGGAGTTTGCCCAGCAGTCGCGTAACTACGCCCAAAAAGCCATCGAGATTATCGAAGCCAACAAAAAGCCCGCCGATATTGACGATTTACGCTGGAAGGAATATCAAACGAAATGGCTGCCGCAGCTTTATCAATCGCTGAGCTTTATCAATTTCAGCGCGGGAGACGCGGCGACGGCGCGCGCTAATTTTGAGAAATCAACCAAGCTTAATCCCGGCGATGTTAATAATTGGGTAATGTATGGAAGTATTCTTAACGACGAATATCAGAATTTGGCTCAGAAACACAGCGCCGCTCCGGCTCAGGAAAAGGAAGCGGTGCTTAAACAGGCAACCGAAAAATTAGATCAGGTTATCCAGATTTACGCCCGGATTGTCGCTTTAACCGACGGAAATCCTGCCGCGGCGCAAATCAACAAGCAAGTCCGCGACGACCTGGAAATGTATTATAAATTCCGTCACAAAAATTCCACCGATGGAATGAAGGAATTGATTGACAAATATAAAACTCAAACCCCGATCAGCTCAAATTAAAAAGGCGGAAATCGGTCAAAAAGCAAGAAAGGAACAAGCCGCGAAAGATACGGATTTGATTTTTTTATCCGTGTTCATCGCGGCTCGCTTTTCTTATTAATCTCGCTTTTTGATATAACTTAAAAAATGCTCACATCCGATTTAGCAATCAACTGGCGGCGCGGCGACCGAATTTATCCGCGCCTCATAAAAACCGACGATGCCGGATATCTACAGGACGCCGCGAATTTGATCGAGATTTTCGAGGATTTTGAGGACAAAACGCGCGGCGAATTGGAGAGCGAGCTTGAAGAATACATCGGCACGGGAACGGATTACCGAATCCTGCGCGGTTTTATAAAACTCCTAACCGACCGCTGCGAATTTGAAACTTCCGCGCCCACCGCGCCCGAAGAGATTCGCCAAAAAGTCTTTCTCGAAGCCCGAAAATTCCAGCCCGTTCTGCCCGATTCCGAAAACAAAAGAAAAGTTCTGGAAACCGTCGCCGAAGAATTCAACTCTGACGCCGCGCAGATTTTCTCCAATCTTTACGCCGATCTTTCCTCAAATCAAAAGCTGATTTCCTTTGAAACAATCGCGCCCAGAGATTTGCTCGAACGCTACAATCTCGCGCAGGCGCAGGCGCTTCTCTATAAATGCGTCGAGATGAAAATCCGCGTCGCGCCGTCGGATACGACAAATTATCGCGCCATTTTCGGGTGGATAAAGCATTTCGGTCTGATTCATTCAATCATCGGAAACGCCGCCAACGGCTACGAAATCCGTCTGACCGGCGCGGCTTCCCTTTTTCACCGCTCGCAAAAATACGGAATCCAAATGGCGGTTTTTCTGCCCGCTTTGCTGCTCTGCAAAGACTGGAAAATATCGGCGGAAATCTCGCAAAAGGAAAAAGGAAACGCTTTTTACGAGCTTTCAAGCGAGCAAACCGAGCTGACTTCCTGCTATCTGGACGAGCCGGAATACGAAAATCCCGACATCCAAAAACTTCTGAAAAACTGGGAAAAGCGCGCGGGCGATTGGAGTTTGCGCGAAAACCGCAAGGTAATTGATCTGGGCAAAACCGCTTTTGTTCCCGATTTGGTTTTGGTCTCGCCCGAAGGCGCGGAAATTTATCTCGACGTTCTGGGCTTCTGGACGCCGAAATCCCTGCAAAAGCGTCTGGAAGAATTTCGCGCGGCGGGTTTTACAAAATTCATTCTCGCCGCTTCGCAGGAACTGCGCGGCAGCCGCGACGAGCCGCTTTGGACGAGCGACAACGTGATTTTCTACAAAACGAAAATCGAGCCGCTTTTGCTGATTGAAACGGCGGAAAATCTATTATTTCATAAATAAATTCTGCTAAAATGCTTTTTACTTCATCCATCCGCCCTCATCCTTCCGCCCTTCTTGCCGCCGCCTGCGCTCCCGGCACGGAAACATCTCTTTTTTCTTCTACGGCATTTATTTTTCAAACACCATCAGCTAATGGCAATCATTTAACAAAAAATGATAAGCGAATAATTTTATTGGCATTTAGTTAAGTTTTGTTGTATTCTCTCGTATGAATATCAAAAGCACAATGGCAACAACTAATAGATGAGCGGTTTTATGTTCGCGTAAGCATCAGGATTAAACGGGAGTTCAAACTTATCGCAAAGTATCGAGGGCTTACTCCTTCGGCAATGCTGCATTCTTTTATCGTAAAAACTGTGAATGAAGCAAGAGAAGAATCTCCGCAGATTTTCAAACAGTCTGAGGAAGCGATAATTCTCGGCGAGATAAAGACCGACGATAAAAAGAAGAAAGATAAGAAAAAATAGAAATGCCTTCAGTAATTGAAGGCATTCCGATAGAAAAAAGATTTTTACTTAACTAAAGAATAGATCTTAGAAACAAGTAAAAATCTGCCAAAGTAGAATTAGAATCGGTTGTTTCCGACTCTTCCGAAGTTGAATTGTTTATCGGTTGATTGTCAGTATTATTGGGATCGGTCGTGCTACCGGAAAAACAAGTTTGTCCTTCGGGACAACAGGTTTGATCCGGCGGGCATGACCTGCCGCCAGCATGGGTTTCGCCCTCTGCGAAAACAGACATTGACAAAACAACTGACAAGACTAAAGTGAACACTAATTTTTTCATTGATTTTCTAGCTCCTTTTTAATTTATTAAGTTTCAACGATTGCTCAACAATCGTTGAGAAAACATCTTAGCAAGAAAACTTGCAAACCGTGTTACCAAGTTAAAAAGCAAGAAAACTTGTAAACTGTGTTATGAACTTAAAAAACTCTTCCATACTGCCTCTTAAAGAAATTCTTCCATTAATCGAAGAAGCCAGAAATGCGGAACTATGTCGTGATATTGATTTAATGCAAAAGACGGTCAACGCCTTCTGGGAAGATTTCGACCATGCTCCCGATTTAATCGGCTATGAAAAACCGATCCGGGCGGAACTGCTGCGAATCTCCGGCGCGTTTCTCTCCTTTTACGGCTACGCACGCAACAAAAAGGATTATCAGATTAGAGGCAAAGACCTGCTGACTCAAGCAATTGAAGTTTTCGAGTCGCAAAAGCTTCAGGAAAAGGCAGCCGAGGCAAAGGTAATGCTCGCGCACTGTTATTGGAACACAGGCGAGATTGAAGAAAGCGAGGCTCTTTTAGAAATGGTTGAAGCAGAATTTGGTGATAACCTTAAGCATCCGGTTTATCTCAAAATTTGCATTAACCGGCTTTTGACACTTATTTGGAAGAAAAAGTTCGACCAAGCACTAGAGATTATTGAAAAAATTGATTCCGCAATAGATGTTTGCGGTGATTTGCGGCTTCAAGCGCAGTTTCACATTGAAGCCGGAATCTTTTATCGTTCGACAGAAAAATATGAAAAGGCTGTTTCCCATTATCAGGAAGCAATCAATG
>DATHTS010000694.1:0-2666 GCA_035462935.1 Pyrinomonadaceae bacterium | reverse complement strand
GAAGCCTTCATCACCTGCCCGACAAAAAAGCCGAAAAGCTTTTCGTTGCCGCCGCGATATGCCGTAACCTGATTTTCGTTCTTTTCGATAATTTCGTCAACAATTTTTTCAATCGCCGAAGCGTCGGAAATCTGCTCGAAGCCTTTTTCCTTGATTATCTCATCGGAAGTTTTGCCGGAATTGAACATCTCGACCAGAACTTCCTTCGCCTGATTATTGTTGATTTTCCCGGCGTCCAGAGTTTTGATAAGCTCAGCCAAATTTTCGGCGGAAACGGGAGATTCCGATGCGTTTTTATTTGAATTGTTCAACTCACGCAGCAATTCCGACAAAATAAAATTCGCCGAAGCGCGCGGATTGCCCGAATTTCGCGCCGTCGTTTCGTAAAACTCAGCCAGACTTTTGTCCGAAACAAGCTGTGAAGCGTCGTTAAAAGAAACCTCGTATTCCCCTATAAAACGGTCGCGCATCGCGTCGGGCAATTCCGGCATTTCGTTTTTGACCTGCGCGATAAATTCGCTTGAAACAACCAAAGGCTGCAAATCAGGTTCGGGAAAATAACGATAATCGTGCGCGTCTTCCTTTGAACGCATCACGCGCGTTCGCTGATTTTTCTCATCCCAGAGACGGGTTTCCTGCACGACCGCCTCGCCTTTTTCGTGAGCTTCGATCTGGCGCTCGATTTCGTATTCGATTGCCTTTTGCATAAAGCGCACCGAGTTCAGATTTTTTAATTCAACTTTGTTTCTAAATTCTTTTTCGCCGATCTTCCTGACAGAAACATTCGCCTCGCAGCGCAAATTTCCTTTCTCCATATCGGCATCCGACGCGCCGACCCATTGCAAAACTCTGCGGACGTGATTGACGTAATCGTAAGCCTGCCACGACGAGCGAAAATCCGGCGCGGTAACGATTTCCGCAAGCGGCGTTCCTGCGCGGTTCAAATCAATGTAAGAATATTTATCAACATCGGGCAGCCCTTCGTGAACGTTTTTGCCCGCATCTTCTTCCAGATGAAGGCGCACAATATGAATCGTCAACGGCTTCCAATCGCGCGTGTGTCCTTCACGGTCGCGCTCGGCGGTCATAATCGTCAGTTCTCCGTCAGAAGAAAAAGGCTTGTCATATTGCGAAATCTGATAGCCTTTCGGCAAATCGGGATAAAAATAATTTTTGCGGGCGAAAATCGAGGTTTCCTGAATCTCCAAACCCAAAGCCAAAGCCGCTCGCGCTCCCAAATCAACGACTCTCTTATTCAAAACCGGCAGTGCGCCCGGCAATCCCAGACAAACCGGGCAAGTATTTGCATTCGGCTCATCGCCGAAATTTGCCGCGCAGCCGCAGAAAATCTTCGTTTCCGTCGCAAGCTGCGCGTGAATTTCCATTCCGATAATCGGTTCCCAACCATTTTTCATAAATTTTTAAAAAATAAATGCGGATTATGTCTTTATCATAATCCGCGTTACATATAAATTCAATAGTTTGCCAAATTTGATTGAAAATGCCAAAAAATTATTAGTTTAAGCTCTATAAAATGAAATGACCGAGCCGCCGCGATGGAAGCCGCTTTTTCACTTTATTTATCATTCTCGAATATTATTTTACTTTATAATACTTCCGCCGTTTACGACCGATTCTCGTCCAAATAAGATGTAATAAGGATCAAAGCGCGTTCCGGTTGCGGGCGGCGTATTGTTAAAAACCGCATAGCCCGAAGCGGCAAACATCCGCGACTGCGGGTTTGCCCTCCGGCAACTTACGTAATCTCCCCAACGACTTATCGCTGCGTCGCTTAATTCGGGATACCAGACGACAAAATCGCCCATTATCCCAACGGCGTGATTTCCATAGAAATTGCGCCCTCCCCATGCAAGTGAGATGCCGACCTCATTATCGGAATTGGTAGCAAATGCCGGATAGGCGAAAGCGTAATCGTTGTTCCAGATTTGCATTTGTTCGATGACGTTATAGCCTGGCAAGCCCAACTTAACGACCTGCACATGCGGGTTTTGAAAACCGCCGCCTGCCGAAGCCGTCCACGCCAACCAGACTTCATTATTCCTTCTGGTCAAACCGTGAACGGCTAGACCGGGAAAACCATTATTTGTGCCGCACCCCGTGGCTGGACAAGCACCGGCAAGCCAATTGACCCCGCTCGGCGTAGTTGAAGAAATCGTGCCGTTCTGCCAGCTATTGATGTTTATGTCGCGCCAAAAATACCTGCCGTCACCGTCTCTCATCGAAAACACGCGGATTTGACTGCTGTTGTTGTGTCCTGCCCAGAACACTTCATCGCCCGTGTTTTGTGAGATATGCCCGCCGTAGGCAACGCTTCCGTCAGCGATGTTGGTGTATGAGAAATTTACCGTGCCACCCGCCGCGAGTTCGCTGAGCGGCATTCGCAAAACCAGCAGTCCCGTCCCGACCGCATCGGTGCTGACGTAAAGCGTATTGTTGCCGAGCGACATATCGGGATAATCCATCGTATTCGTAAAGCCGAAGATAGATGAAGGAAAATCCCAGTATGTCCATGCTGTGCCGCCGCTGTTGATTACGTCCTGCGTGCTGGCGACAGCGATTCTAAACTTGTTCGTTCCGCACAAACCGCCGCATGTTCCGCTAAATTGCATAAACCAGATGAAGCGGTCAATCTGCGGCGCGTATTG
>DATHTS010000693.1:0-2453 GCA_035462935.1 Pyrinomonadaceae bacterium | reverse complement strand
CGCTTATACAAGGCGTTGGTCGAAACTAAAAAAGCCGCGTTTGTTTTCGGCACAAATTATATGCTCAAAGAGCCGGGCTATAATTGGTATGCGGCGGAGCTGAGAAAGGAAAATTCTCTGGATGAAGTTCGCCAGATAATGCTCGACACAATCGAGAATTTAGCGAAAAATCCGCCGACCAAAGAGGAAGTCGAGCGCGTCCGCACGGCGACTCTGAAAAACATTGATCTTTCGCTAAACGACCCGAATCAGGTCGGTTTGATCTTAAGTTCCTGGATCGCGCAGGGCGATTGGCGCTTGTTTTTCCTGAACCGTGACCGCATCAAAAAAATTACGCCCGAAGACATTCAGCGCGTCGCGCAGACTTATCTGAAACCATCTAACCGCACAATCGGTATGTTTGTGCCGACCGAAAAACCCGACCGCGCCGAGATTCCGAGAGTTTCGGATAACGAACTATTGGCGATGGTCAAAGATTACAAAGGCGGCGAGGCGGTAGCGGCGGGCGAAGTCTTTGATCCGTCGCCCGCTAATATTGAATCGAGAGTTAAGCGGATGAAAGTCGGAAGTCTTGATGTTGCGCTTTTACCGAAGGAAAATCGTGGCGATTCGGTCGTGGCAAACCTAACCTTGCGATTCGGCGATGAAAAATCGCTGTTGAATCGCGCGGAAGCCGCAAGTTTTGCCGGACAGCTTTTGCGGCGCGGCACAAAGAATAAAACGCGTCAGCAGATTCAGGATGAGTTTGACCGGCTCAAGGCGCAAGTCGGAATTTTCGGCGGCACAACCAGCGCGAATGTGATAATCGAAACTACACGTCAAAATCTGCCCGCAGTTTTGCGTTTAGTCGGCGAAATTCTGCGCGAGCCTGCTTTTCCGCAAAACGAATTCGATTTGCTCAAACAGGAATCTCTGACACAAATCGAAAGCCAGAGAAGCGAGCCGACATCTATCGCTTTTACCGAACTAAACCGTCATTTCAACATCTATCCCAAAGGTCATCCGTTTTACTCAGGCGCGACGATTGACGAGCAGCTCGCTGACGTTAAAGCGGTAACTCTTGATGAGGTTAAACGATTCTACCAAGACTTTTACGGCGCATCGCACGGTCAGATGACGGTTGTCGGCGATTTTGACGAAAAGGAAATTTCGGCTCTTGCGCAGGAACTCTTCGGCAATTGGAAAAGTCCGAAAGGCTATACGCGAATCAAAAGCGAATATCGCGCCATTGATCCGATCAACAAATCGTTTGAAACACCCGATAAAGCAAACGCCTTTTTCATCGCGCGGCTTAATTTAAAAGTGCGGGACGACAACCCGGATTATCCGGCGCTCGCGCTTGGAAATTATATACTGGGCGGCGGATTTCTCAATTCCCGATTGGCAACCAGAATTCGCCAGAAGGAAGGATTGAGTTACGGCGTCGGTTCGAGTTTTTCAGCACACCCGCTGGACGAAACCGGAACGTTTTTCGCTAACGCGATTTACGCGCCGGAAAATGCGGAAAAATTAGAAGCGGCATTCAAGGACGAACTCGCTAAAATGTTAAAAGATGGTTTCACGGCGCAGGAAATAGAAGAAGCAAAAAAAGGATTTTTGCAGCGAGGACAGCTTTCCCGCGCTCAAGACCGTGAATTAGCAAGCAAATTGAACAATTATCTGTTCCTGAACCGCACGATAGCTTGGGATGCGGAGCTCGAAAGAAAAATCCAATCTCTGACCGCCGAGCAAATCAACGCGGCAATGCGGAAATATATCACACCCGATAAAATTACGATTATCAAAGCGGGTGATTTTGCCAAAGCAAAGAAGGCTGCGCAGTAAGATTATAAATCTTGTTTTTAGGCGTGGAGCATTATTCCACGCCTTTTTTTCGTTAAAGCAACCATTCCAAAAAAACATCTGTCTTACTATTGCCGTTTAGGAAGACTTTATAAAAAACTTTCGAGAGAAATTATGAAAAAATCCGCCATCTTTGCAGCCTCAGTTCTTATTTTGTTTACTCTTTTTGCCGCTGAAACTTTCGCCTGCACGACGTTTTGCCTGAAAAATAAGGATGAAGTTCTTTTCGGGAAAAACTACGATTGGATGATCGGCGATGGGCTGGTTTTCGTCAACAAGCGCGGCGTGTCGAAAACCGCAACCGCAGAAGGAACGGAAAATCCCGCCAAATGGGTTTCCAAATTCGGCAGCGTTACTTTTAATCAATACGGGCGCGAAAATCCTTCGGGCGGAATGAACGAAGCCGGTTTGGTTATCGAATTGATGTGGCTGGACGAGACGCAGTATCCGAAATCCGATGCGCAACCGACGGTTGGAACGCTGGAATGGATTCAATATAATTTGGACAATTTCACGACGGCAGCCGAAGTTGTTGAAAATGCAAATAAAATCCGTATCGCGTCGGAAATAAAACTGCATTATCTGGTCAATGATGCGAACGGAAATTCAGC
>DATHTS010000692.1:0-4372 GCA_035462935.1 Pyrinomonadaceae bacterium | reverse complement strand
TCGCCGCCGCCGACTATGGCGACGCGCTTGTTTTTAACCTGATCCTTATCGCGGTTTCCCGACGTTAAAATACCTTTACCGGTAAACTCGTCTTCGCCTTCAACGCCGAGTTTTCTGCGACGGACACCCGTTGCGATTATCAAAGTTCGTGCGGAAAATCTTTCGCCGTTTGCCAGAACGACACTTTTGTTTTTCAAATCAATGCCGGAAACTTCCGCATTCGTTTTCCATAAAAAATTCCTATCTTTGATTTGTCTGGCAAAAATTTTTTGCATCTCGCGCCCGTTTTCGGCTTCGACTCCCAAATGATTTTTTATCGCATTAAAAGTCCACAGAAGCTGACCGCCCAGCTCCGGCGATTTTTCCAGAAGCAAAGCGGAAAGCCCAAGATCATCGCACCACAAAGCGGCGGAAAGTCCTGCCGCCCCGCCGCCGATTATAATAACGTCGAAGTTCATATTTTATCTTTCAAACCTTTCAGGAATTTACCAATTTTTGTCAGCAAAAACCTTTCATTTTTTGTCACCGAACGGGAAATTTTCAGTCAAATTTTATCTCTCCGCCGCCTCTTAAATCTTATATCAAGTGTGAATACAGCAAAATACAAGATTGTATGATTTTTCCTCCGACTTGGCATCTATCTTGCTGTTTGCGATTTCGGCGTTTTTTATCTATTACGCCCGATCCTTCAAAAAAAACATAAAAATTTTACCTGCTTTCAATTTCTAAAACTATGAGATTAGAATTTTTTACCCATAATTCAACCGATGCTTTTGTAGATGAAGATTATAAACTCGATTCCAACGGAAATTCAGCGATAATTTCCGAGATGCTTCGCGCCGGGATAAAAGCGGCGCAGGCGGGAACTCGCAGCGAAGCGCGTCATTTGCTGCTCCGCGTTACGGACGCCGAACAGGAAAACGAAAGCGCCTGGCTCTGGCTGGCTTCGATCAGCGAATACCCGGAAGAACTACTCGTTTTTCTTAACAATGTTTTGAAAATCAATCCCGAAAACGAGCGAGCGCAGGAATGGTCGAAAGCCACTTTGTCGCTGCTGGCGAAAAATTTTGTCCAGCGCGGAAGCGAGGCTGCCGAGCAAAACCGCGCGGAATACGCCAAGCAGTGTTTTTTGCAGGCTCTGGTTCACGATAATCAGAATGAGATGGCTTGGCTGTGGCTGGCGAAAGTTACCGATTCGGTGGAAGAAAAAATTGCGCATCTGCAAAAGGTTTTAAAGATAAACCCCGAAAACGAAACGGCGCGGGCAAATCTCGAAGCTCTCCGTCAACGCGAAGAACCGCAGGTGCGGGAAGAAGAAGGATTTTTAGATAAAGGCGAAGTTTCGGGAGAAGCGGTTGAAGAAGATTTTCCGACTGAAGCGGTTTCGGAAGAAACAGTTGAAGAAGAGCAGTTTTCCGCTGAAACAGTTGCGGTAAATTTTGAAGAAAGCGAGGAATATTTTATTGACGCCGACGCTCTGACTGAAAGCGATGTTCAATTGGAATTTGATTCCGAAGAAGCGGAACTAAAGTTTCTGGAAAATCTGGCTCAGGAACTTTCCGAAAAGGAACTTACGGAAAATTTTCACGACAGCGGCGAATTCTCAATTCCGAGACCGGAACAAGATTTTTCCTGCGAAATGCCGGACAGCGAATCCTTGAAAACTAAAACCGAGACGCTGCCGAACGTTGAAGAATCGGAGGTTTTTCCATCAATACAATCAGCCGAAAGCGATTACGATCAGCCTACTGCCCAGAATTTCGCAGAAGAATCGCAGCCGCAGCCTGTCGAAGAAGTTGAGGAAACTGAGGAATTAGTCAGCGAAGAAAGCGATAATGCGGAAGCTGAAGTTATCGAAGCGAAAACTGAACACAGCGGAGAGGAAAACGGTTCGCAAGCGGAGACGGAACATTTTACTTGCCCTTTCTGCAGGGAAGAAAACGAAATTCAGGCTTTTGTCTGCCGCACCTGCCGCGCAATGCTGACGCTTTCTGATTTGGAAATGCTTCTCGCGCACGGCGAAGTTAATCAAGAGATGCTGCGACAAGCGGTTGAAAGAATGGAAGTTGAAGACATTAAACGCGGATTTGAAGCTAACGAGCTTATGTTTTTAGGGATCGGGCATCTGAATCTTAAAAATCTGCGGAAAGGCTTGACCTGCTTGCAGAAAGCGGCGCAGTTAAGCCCAAATAACATTATGCTCGGCGGGCAGGTAAATTCTCTGGCAATTCGTCTGGCGGAAATCGAGAAACAGGAAAGCGTTCAAAGTTCGATGCCGAAAGACCGTATGATTTTGGTTGTGGACGACAGCCCGACCGTCAGGAAACTCATTTCCGGCAAACTCGAAAAAAGCGGTCATACGGTTATCTGCGCGGTTGACGGAATGGACGCTATGTCGAAACTTAATGATTTCGTGCCGGATTTGATTTTGCTCGATATAAATATGCCG
The DNA here is from genome assembly GCA_035462935.1 of Pyrinomonadaceae bacterium. Classification (GTDB taxonomy): domain Bacteria; phylum Acidobacteriota; class Blastocatellia; order Pyrinomonadales; family Pyrinomonadaceae; genus DATHTS01. The sequence goes on along the minus strand of DATHTS010000692.1, from coordinate 1,923 downwards.
CGAATGGACGGCTATCAGGTTTGCAAATTGATTCGCGGCAACGAGACGACGAAAGACGTTCCGGTCGTAATGATTTCCGGTAAAGACGGGTTTTTCGACAAAGTTCGCGGGCGAATGGCGGGCACGACCGGCTATATCACCAAGCCTTTCGGACCGGAAACGCTGATGAAAGCCATCGAAACCTACATTGTTCATAATCACGAACTTCAAAAAGAGGAACAATGAATTTCTTAACCGAAGAAGATTTGCTTGAAATCGGGCTTGACGCGCATTTCGATCCGCCCGATTTCAAGTCTTTCTCAAACGAAGAAAATCTCACTGGCGGAAAATACGTTACCTTTTTTCTGGCTGATAAATTTTTCGCCGTCGCCGCCGAACAGGTCGCGGAAGTAGTTCAAATGCCTCATTTAACCTCTCTACCCAAAACTCCCGAATGGCTTTTGGGAATCGCCAATCTGCGCGGCGAAATTATCGCGGTGGTGAATCTGCCGAAGCTTTGGAACGAAAAAGCGGCGTCTGTTTCACCGAAAGCGAAGCTCATTTTACTGCGTTCGGCGGATAATTCCGTCGCTTTTGCCGTTGATAGATTGAGCGAGGTTATTACCTTGAAAAAGAAGGAAATTCATCCCGTCGAAGCGGGAAATATTCCTCATTTGCTTGGAAAAGCAACTCACAGCTTCGGTGTTCTGCATCTGCTCGATGCGGAAAGAATTTGTTCGGGATTACGCCTTTAGGATTGGTTTAATTGAAAAAGGCACTTATAGGAGTTTGAAAATAGACGAATGTGAAAATGAAATTATCAATTATCAATTATCAATTTTCAATTATTTTGCAGGGTATAAACGGTTGATTCACTGCAAGATAGTGGATAGTTGAAAGTTGATAGTTGATAGTCCGGCATTTACGTTTAATCCTAGGAAAATTTTTAATTCAAAAAAACATATGTTTTGTCCAAATTGTGGTAATCAAAACCCAGACTCAGCTAGATTTTGTATGCAGTGTGCCTATAATTTTGCACAGCCAACTTCTTTTAAAAGTTCGCCGCAGGTTTCGCTGCCTCGTCAAAATGTTACGCCTCAAAATACTAAAAAAACAGTTTCCTCTTTGAGTAATTTGCTTTTACTTGGCTTTTTCGGAATCTTTACTGTCGTCGGAGTTATCGCTTTTTTAGATTCTCAATTTCCTCAGCACCAGCAATCAAGCACAAGTTATAACCAACCAACTAACATCACTTACAGTAACACTTCATCGCCGGAATACTCATCGCAACCAGATACTTCAACGCAAGGCTCAGAACCGCAGAGCTATCAAATTGTGAGTCAGGCATTCACTTTGAAAGCGGGCGAATTTAGGTATTACAAATTTACGATTCCAAAAAGTTCCGGTAGCGGATTGGTTTCTGGAAATTTCATTGCTTCCGGCGGCGCCGACGACATTTATGTTGTGATTATAAATGAAACAGGATTTACGAATTTTAAAAGCGGAAACGATTATAAAGCCTACTATACTTCAGGCAAAGTTACGACCGACGATATAGAGATTAATCTTGCGTCCGGAACATATTATATTGTTTTTAGTAACGCTTATTCGATATTGACTCCAAAAGCAGTCAATGCCGATATTAACGTTGAGTATTGAAAATAAACTGATGTCGAGCAAGTCAATGGATACGAACGGCAAACAGCGACTTTGTTACCGACATCTCCTGTTAAATTTAAACGCGCCTTTACCGTTTGCCGTCGCATTATATTCGCCGTTATTCCCTTTATTTTTCCGTCTAAGTTTCTAATCGCAAAATATGGCTCGACCGTCCGCTAATTCACTGCTTAATTCGCTCAAAGGTAAAATCTGGCTGGCGACCAGCGCGTTAGCGTTTTTTATCTGCACTTTCGGGTTGATTTCCTATCTGCTGGTCTCGTTTGT
>DATHTS010000691.1:0-1580 GCA_035462935.1 Pyrinomonadaceae bacterium | reverse complement strand
GTCCAAAAAGTGCAAATGGATCTTCTGCAATTGTTCGAGAATAAAAATCCATTTGAGAAATACGAGGTATTGAAATCTCCTCCTGATTCAGCATTAATAAAATTGTGGGAGAACTGTAAATTACCTAACGGTGAAATGTTTTATTATGCTGAACAGTGGAAGAATTCTCTGGAGGTCTTAGGCTATTATTTACATCAAACATTGCCTTTTAAATCCATCTTCTCTGAAGATGATGTTGAAAGCTATACTAGATCGGCAGACTCTACAATAAAGGATGGATGGGTTTCAGAATTAAGAAAAACGCCACTTAGTGATACTGATTTTATTCAAACATTGTTTGAAGATTGGATAAAAACTTTAGCTTATGATGCTTTATACCCAACAAGAGAAAATAAAGGTTCTCAATTGTGGGACATAAATTCTTTTTTCCACCTTATGAATAAAGTTACCAAAAAGCTTAACTCTTTTGGATACAAGTTAGAAACTCCTTCCATGGATCGATTTAATAACCTATGGAAAGAGGCTGCAAAAAAGGATAACTATAATTCATATTACATAAATTGGTAGTTAACAGTACTAAATTAAAGTCTGTTTTGAACAAATAGGTCTTTTCAATTTCAGAGTAAAGAAAACGTTCGTTTTCTTTACTTTATGATGAGCCTCAAGTAGTAATTACTGCGGTCAAAGAAGTTGTCGAACAGGCTCGCAAAAAGATGAAAAAGAATCAAAATAATTGAGCATTAAAGAAAGATGAAAATAATAAACCTTTACCCTTTACAATTTTATCAAACAGCCGGTATCGCTTGATTCTCTCGCCGCGTCTAAAACTTTCTGAATCATCGCTCCGTCTTCAAATGTCGCTCCGTGTGGGATTTCCGATTTTTCTGCCAGCAAAGCGGAAACTATTTCCCGCGAAAAATTCATAAAACCGCGCGACCAGCCGCTTTCGCGCATTCCCGGCGCAATATTGCCAAGCTCGACTTCAATCTGCTTCCAGGAACTTTCCTTAATCTCGGCAAAGAAAATTTCGCCGTTGTCTTCGATGCGCAGCGCTCCTTTTGTCCCGAAAAACTCGACCGCATTGCGATAATTTCCGGCTTCGACCACTGAAAGGGAAACGCTGGCGGTCGCGTCTTCGGTTAAATTGCCGTCAGAAAAACGCAAAATCATCAGCGTTTCGTCATCGGTTGAAACTTCGCGCATTTCGCCTGTTTTCGCATCGGGACGTTGTTTGATGTGAGTGTGCAGTTTGCAAAAAATTTCGGAAATTTCCGTGTCTAAAAACCATCGAAAAGTGTCAATCACGTGCGAGCCGATTGCGCCCAGAGCGCCGCCGCCTTGTTTTTCGTCCGACCACCACGACCAGGGGAGATTTTTATCGCCGCGCGAGGCGTTGCAGAAATGATATTTCGCGTGAATCACTTTGCCGATGTCGCCGTTTCGCAGCATTTTATACGCTTTCTGCCTGCCGTTTACAAAACGCAATTCGTGATCAATCAGCGCCAGAACTCGCTTTTCTTTTGCGAGTTCGGTCATTTCACGCGCCTCAACAACGTTCATCGCCATCGGTTTTTCGCAGA
>DATHTS010000690.1:0-5898 GCA_035462935.1 Pyrinomonadaceae bacterium | reverse complement strand
ATATTTACTAAAGCCTGAAAACCGATAAAAGCGGCTAAGCCAATCGCGCATAATTTGCTGAACATATCGCGCGAATCCAAAGCGACGCGAACGCCCCCGCTGACCAGAACAATCAGCGCCAAGATTAACAGTAAACCGCCGAAAAGTCCAAGTTCTTCGCCCAGAGCCGCGTAGATATAATCGGAATCGGCAACCGGAATCAGTTCGACGTAGCCTAAGCCCAAACCTCTGCCGGTCGTGCCGCCGGAATTTAAGCCGAAAGTTGCTTGCGCCGGTTGAAAGGCGAGAACATCGAACCAGGCGTCAACATTGATTGATCTTTGCAGCGTCGGGTCTTGCTCTAAAAGCCCGGGCAGTTCGGGATTTTTCTCGACCAGTTTTTTGTAATATTCCTTGTAATCATCCTGCCACCACTCGGTTTCCGGCGTCGGCGGATTAAAGCCGTCAAGCCAGAGATGAAAGCGCTGCTGGATTCGGTCGGGCAGAACTGTTTTGACGGGTTTTGCAAGAGTCGGCAAAAGCGGAATATTTTCCTGAGTTTTCTCCGGCAAAGCCCCGACCACCAAAATACCAACTAAAAGAAGAACGCTGCCAATCAAAACAATCCTCTGCGGCAAGCGGCGCACGGCGATAAAATACAGCGTCACGTAGACCGCGCTGAAAACCATCATCTGCCCGAAATCTTTCAAAACGAAAAACGGGAAAAACGGCAAAACCGCCATAAACACGAGCGGCACGATATCTTTAGCCCGCGGAATTCCCCAATAAGTTCGCGCCAGATTCTTATACAGAACCGCCAGAATCGCCGCAAAACCGATCAGAAACGGGATTTTTGAAGGCTCCCAAGGCGTCATATTGGCGATTGATTTTCCCGCCTGCGAAGTTACCGCCGCCAGCATCAACGGGAAAAGCGTCAGCAGTACGATTAAAAAGCCGTTTCTCTCCAAAAAACTCAAAACGTCCTCGCGCCTGAGCAAGAATATCGCGCCGATCAAGCCGATAATTCCTAAGATAGGATTTATCGTTTTCCCTGAAAACAAAACGTCCGAAATATCCTCATTCGCGGGTCGCGGCGTCTCCTTATCCAAGTCAACCGGCGAAGGCGGCGTGGCAGGCAAGCCCATCATTTGCTTTTTCTCCGCCGAATAATTCTCCTGGATGTAATGCATCTGGAGCGTTTTGATTTTCGCCTGCCTGGCTTCGGCTTTGTCTTTCCGCGAAGTGTATTCCGGGTCGCTGAAAAGGCGGTATTGAACCGTTAAGCCGATGGAAAAAAGTAAAACGGCGGCAGTATAAAGCGTCCAACTGCCTCTGTATTTGAGAACGCGCGAAAGAATGATCGGCAAAACGGCGAGTATGAAAAGCAAAAAGATGTTTCTGCCGCCCGTCAGCCAAGACGTTTCGTAGCCGCGAATCAACGCGCCGTAATAGATAGAGTAATGCCCGATTGCCGTGATGATGACAATCAGAAGTAGGATCGGAATATGTGCGGATGCGCGATTTTGCATAACTTCAGTTCGGCTTTTTTATTCTCTGCCAGGCAGGTTCATTCGGATAGCGTCCTTATTCAATAAACTTTCCCAGCTCAGGGCTAATATCTGCTCATTTCAGATAACTTCTCGCCTTCGCTTTAGCCAAACGCATCAGATGTTCAATTTGCATATAAAGATCAAGTTCGGCTTTTTCTTCAGCTGAAATTCCTTCATTTTTCTCGCGGAAAATCAAATCTTCAACGCGTTCCTTCGTCTCCTTTGAAGCCTTAAACTCAGCTACATTCTGCGGAGTCGTTCCAGCCGCAATAAAATTTACTACTTCTTCATACGCTTTGACCGAGTTCATAAAAAATCAATTTCCTCTTCTCTTCTTAGTTGTCGGCTGTGTTTTCACCGGCGTTTTCGGTTTATACTGCTCGCCCAAAAGTCCCAACTCTCTCGCCTTCATAATCACATTCGCGGCAATCGGCGCGGCTGTCCGCGCGCCGTAGCCGCCGCCTTCGACGACGACGGCAATCGCAAGCTGCGGATTTTCCAGCGGCGCAATCGAGATATACCAGCTATCCGTGCGCTCATACATTACCGGCGCGTCGTATTCAACCCATTCGCCTTCCGCGTTTTTGCGCTTTTTCTTGACGGTTTTCAGCTTTCCTGTTTTCTCGTCATAAACGGGCGCTTGTTTTTCCGCCGTTCCGGTTTTTCCGCCGGTTCGGATTCCGGCGGCGCGAACATTGGCGAAAACGCGCGTCGCCGTTCCGCCGCTGCCTTCGGTTACAAGACCCATTATTTGCCGGACTTGAGCGGCTTGCTGCGGCGAGAGAACGTCGGAAAATACTTCCGGCGGCTGGTCGGCTTCGATTCTCGGCTTCATCAGATTGCCCTGCAAATTTGCCGGGACCGAAGCGATCAAAGCCATTTGAAACGGCGTCATCTGTCCGGCATAACCTTGTCCCATTCCTTCCAGCCCGATGTCGTAAGCCGAAATTTCCTTTCCGGTTACAATGGTTGATTGTTCGGGCGCGACGGCATTTTTAATCGCCTCGTTGCTGGCGTTCCAGATATTCGGAAAGAGTTTGGGCAGCAAAGCCTCTTCGGGTGTTTCGACCGCCAGAATTCCGAGTTTTCCGGCGGTTTCGCGGATTCTCTCGCGTCCCAGATCAACCGCCATTTGTGAAAAATATTGGTTGGAAGAAGCCTCGAAAGCCTGCGCGATGTTCAAAGTCGTGCAGCCGTAAGGCGGTTCGCATCCGCCGTTGGCGTCCAGAATCGGGCGCGAGCCGCGAAAGGGAATAAATCCCGCGCCGGAACTCGTAAAAGTTTGATTCTGTTTTCCGGCGCGAAACGCTGAAATCATTGTAAAAGTTTTAAAGGTCGAACCGGGAACGTAATATTCGCGTGTCGCCCGATTGAGCAAAGGTTTGTCGCGCTTGTTTCCCTCCAATTTCAGCCAATCGTCGAGCGTTTGAGCTTCCGCCAAATTAAAAGACGGGTTTGAATACATCGCCAAAACGTCGCCTGTTTGCGGATTCAAAACGACAATCGCGCCTTTTTTGCCTTCGAGCTGCTGCGCCAGAAAAACCTGCAAATCGCGGTCAATCGTGATGCGAACGTCTTTTTTCTCGTCTTCCGGGCGCTTAATTCGCGTGAGAACTTCCCACGCTGACGGCGTCGGATCAATTTGTTTTCTATAAAGCGTGCGCTCAAGCCCCGGCGTTCCGCGTTCGGTTCCCAAAAGATGCGCTAATTCCTTTTCCAGCGCGAACGTTCGTCCGATTTCCCCGTTTTGGTTGACTTTGTAATAAGCCAACGCGCTGCCTAAATTGCCCGAACGGTCGAGCATCCAGCCTCGTAAAGAAGCGGCGGTCGTGCGGCGGTTGCGTAAATCCTTGTAGCTGAGAGCCTGAAACTGCTCGTTTGATTCGTCGGCGTAATACGTCCAGTAGACGTGAAAGCCGAAAACCGTAAAAGCAAGGGCGATAAAGACAAACTGCCAGAGGCGCAAACTGCGGTTGGTCACGGTCGTAGTTAATTTCCGTTTAACTTCGCGCGGCAGGTCGTATTCAAAAACGAATTTCGGGCGGCGAAAATTTCCCAGAAATGAAACGATAAGAAAAGCGATTAAAACCGCAATGCAAATGAGATAAATAACGGTCAAACCGGCAGGCGTGCGCTCCAGAATCTGCGATCCGAAAAGATTTTCGGGGCGAAGCTTTTCCCAGTCGAATTGTAAGAAAAATAAAAGCATCTATTCTTTGTTTTCCGTCAAATCCCCTTTTGGAGCGATTCCCTGTTCAGTCAAAACAACGTCTTTATTGGTCGAAAAATCTTTGACCGTATTCATTCTCCCGGAGGTTTCAAAATCCGTGTTAGTTTCAAATTCTTCCGCTTCGGCAAAATTCGCTTCTTCCGTCAAACTTTCCTGCTCCTCAAAATCACTTTCATTCGGAACGCGCTTGAATAAAACTTCCACCAAACCGAATTTTACTTTTTCCCCATCTGTTACGGGAACTGCTTTGCCGTATGCAATACGCTCTCCGCCGACGAATGTTCCGTTGGTCGAGCCGGTGTCGGAAACGAGAAGCTGTCTTTCGCTGTTCAAAATCAGCGCGGCGTGAATTTTGGAAACGCTCGCGTCGTCCAAGCTCAGATCGTTTTCCTTCGTCCTGCCGACGCTCATCCTTTTTCCGTCAAAAAATTCCAGCTCGACCTGTTTCGGCTGATTGTTTATCGCAAATTCCGTGATGTAAACTTCCTTTTTCGGCTCGACCTTAATTTCCTCAGGTTCGGCAATCAGGATATTTTTCAAATCGGGAACGGTTACATTGACGGCAACCTCGCGCTCTTCCTCGGCAAATTTATCAAAGCTCGCCAGTAGTTTCACCCCTTCGGTGAAATAATCCGGCTTGATTTCTAATTTTAGAGGCGCGTAGGTGTGATAACGGTTGTCATTAATGTGGTCAATGACGGCGGTCAACAACTCGTTTTCCAGTCTTTTCAAAGCATCTTCGGAATCGGTGGAAAATTTATCCCACTGCATCTTGAGCTTTATATTGTGCGGCACGAATTTGCCTTTCCCGCCCGTTTCCTGAACTTCAGTATCGAGCAGCTTTTTCAATTTCTCAATCAACTCGCTGGTCGCCAAGCTGCTCGAAGGCTTCCAGCTTCTGCCCGTGAAACGGTCGAAAATATCTCCGAGTTTCGTCAGAACACCGCGCAGCAGCCAATCAATCGAAAAACCTTTCTTTGCGGGTGTCGTTTTGCTCTCTTGCATTTTATAAAAGGGAACGCAGTTGCCATTTTATACAAATTGTTGATTGAAATAAAGAAAAACCTTCTTTTTAATCGTTTTATTCGGCAATTAATTCATTTTTTTTTGCTGTTAAGGATTTTCACAGGACCGGAGCGCCAGCAAGATGCTGGCGCTCCGGTTTTTGCTCTTGTCGAAAACACTCGCAGTATGTATTTTTGAACTTTAAATTTATAATGTCGTAAGGTGTTTTAGAAATTTGATTGTTTGAGATTAAACTTACACCAACCGTGATGATGAAAGAACTCGCGCTAATTAATTCCCGGCTTGACGGGCGCTACGACATCCAATCGCTTCTCGGGCGCGGAAGTTACGCTGAAATTTATGTAGCGCGGGATACGGTCGCCTCGCCGCAATCGCCGCACCATTTGGTTGTGATCAAAGCTCTTAACGTTTTCCTGCAAAATGATTTGGACACGGATTTGGAGCGCACGCTGGTTGAAAATTTTCAGAACGAAGCGATTGCCCTCGACCGCGTGCGTCATCCGAACATCATCAGCCGTCTCGGACACGGAACGGCGCGTGATCTGCGCGGCACGGTTTTTCATTACCTCGTGCTGGAATATCTCGAAGGCGGCGATCTGGCGCGGCTTTGCCGTCAGAAAAGCCTTTCGTTTGAGCAGGCGCTGAAATATCTCGAACAAGTCTGCGCCGGTTTGGGTCACGCGCACAAAAACGGAGTTATTCACCGCGATGTAAAACCGCAAAATTTGCTTTTGACCGCCGACCAAAAGACCGTGAAAATTGCCGATTTCGGCGTGGCGCGGGTTTCGCAAACCGATTCGCCGATAACCAGAGTCGGAACCGACATTTACGCTCCGCCCGAACACAGCCCGGCAATGGCTGGAAACACGGGAGTTTTGACTTTCGCAAAGCTGACACCAGCCGCCGATATTTATTCGCTGGCAAAAACTGCTTATGTTCTTTTTACGTGCGAATCGCCGCGCTTTTTTGGCGGGCATCCGATTACCGAGCTTCCTTTTGCCGTGCGGCAAGAGCCTTGGGCGACCGAGCTTTTAAGGATTCTGAACAAATCCACACAAGCCGAACCGGAAGGACGCTATCAAACCGTGAATGATTTTTGGCTGGATTTATCGC
>DATHTS010000689.1:0-3003 GCA_035462935.1 Pyrinomonadaceae bacterium | reverse complement strand
AAGGATTACACGAAATTTTTAGACCGCGACGGCTTGCGCGGCGCTCGAATCGGCGTGGCGCGGCAGTTTTTGGGCAATAACGCCGATGTCAAGAAAATTATGGAGTCGCATTTTGAAGTCTTAAAGGAAAGCGGCGCGACTTTGATTGATGTGAATTTCGCGGGAGATTTCAGCAAATTAGGAAATGAGCGACTTCAAATTTTGCTTTACGAATTCAAAACCGATCTCAACAAGTATCTCGCTCAAAGAGGCTCGCGTTACAAAACGCTCGCCGATTTAATCAAATTCAACGAGGAAAACAAAGACCGCCAGATGCCGATTTTCGGGCAGGAGCTTTTCGAGCAAGCCCAAAGCAAAGGCGATCTGACCCAAAAGGAATATCTGGACGCCCTGCAAAAAGTAAAACGCGCGGCGCGGGAAGAAGGCATTGACGCCGTAATCGCAAAAGACAAACTCGACGCCATCGTCGCGCCGACCGTGGGCTCAACGTGGTCAATGGCTGCGACCGCAGGTTACCCGTATATTTCCGTTCCCGCAGGATTTGGCACAGACGGCTTGCCGCTCGGCGTCGCCTTTTTCGGAAGCGCTTTTTCCGAGCCGCAGTTGATAAAATATGCTTACGCCTTCGAGCAAAAGGCAAAATCGCGGCGCGAGCCGAAATTTTTGCCCACAGCGGCTTAAGAGTGTAGTTTTTGAGTAAAAGCGAGATTCTGCGGTAATTTGAGATTTTGTAATAATTAGAGAATTTTTAAATTTTTACCCCCTTTCAAATATTGGACGAGAAGTGCAACAAAAGCAGATAAAGATTATTGCAGGGATCATTTATAGTTTTTGTGCGAAATATCGAATAATGTTTTAGCGATCCATACTTTGTTAAATTAGATTATGAAGTTTTTCTCTCGAAAAAAAATTAATACAACAAAAAAAGGCAATGATTTTGAGGCAAGAGTTTATAAAGTCATCGAAACAGAGCTTAAAACGGGAAAACTTGGTTTAATTCCAGAATGTGCACAGCTATTTGCCAAAAAGCCATATTATTCAAGAGATCGTAATGCAAATATCGTAGTTGATTTATCCATTGAGGTAACGATTCCAGGAAAAGATACTTATTCTTTTCTTTGGGTTTTGGAATGTAAGGATTATGCGGGAAAAATACCAATAGATGATTTGGAAGAATTTCATGCAAAAGTCCAGCAAATTGCTGGAGATAATGTTAAAGCCACATTTGTAACCAATGCTGCTTTCTCAAAATCAGGACTTAATTATGCAAAGGCAAATGGCATTGGACTTATTCGCTTATTACCAGAAAATCAAGTGGAATGGTTTGTAATGTGGCGATCAGAGTTAACAGCAGAACAGATTTGGAAAGAAGAATACGACCGACTCCTACAAGAAATCGAACCCGCATTAACCTTAACTGAATTTTGTACACATAATCGTTTCTTTCACGGATATATAGATAATAAAGCTTATTTGAATTTCAATTCATTCATTGAAGATATAATCCATTCTGAAATGGCAAAAAATTCTGATTTGAAAAACAAAAAAGGATCAACACAAGAAAATTAAACCAAAACCAATACCTTATTTGGTCGCAGGGAAATCATTCGGATTTTTTGTTTTTTGAATTGGTTTTTAACGTTTCTTTCAATCTTTGAAAAGTTCGTTCACGGTGACAGTTTGCACAAACTACATCGCATTTTGCAATCTCGCGTTTTAGGGTTTCCATTGTCAAGCGGTCAACCTGATTTAAATGATACTCCTTCAACTCACCTAAACGGTGGTCAAAATCCATTACATAGAAAGGATACTGAATACCACAATCGGAACAAGGGCGAGATTTCATTTCGCGGACAAAATCCCTTCGCTTTTTATAAGCCTTTAAATTTCTTTTGAGGTATTGAGGTTTATTGTTTTTATAATGATTTCGGGTAAGCAGCTTTCCGCACTCACGGCAGTAAGAATGGTGAGTGTTTTGAGCGCGGTTTCTGAAATTGAAATCTTCAAGAGGTTTGAGTTCTTTACATTTTGAACAAATTTTATGAGTTTTATCCATAAAATTCAGTTTAAAGCGAAAAAAGGATTATCAAACGACAATCCCTTAAAAGTTGAAATACACCCGAGAGGACTCGAACCTCTGACCTCTTGATTCGTAGTCAAGCACTCTATCCAGCTGAGCTACGGGTGCATAAAGCAAGTTTTAAGACTACAAATTTCTGCGCTTTTGTGTCAAGTTGCAATGCCGGGATTAGTTGTCGGCGTTTGAAAATTCGTTGTCTTTGAATTTGGAGATTTTCCAATAAAACTAACGGGCAAAATAACCGGGGCGAGTTCGCGCAATCAGTTCGGGGCGATTGGTTTCGATTTTTATTGCGCGCCATTTTCCGTCGCGTTTGTCGTTGGTCGGCTGGTATTCGATTGTGTAAAGAGCGCGCAAATCGGCGGCGACTATCGCGTAAAATTTACCCAATTCTTCCAGGCGGTTTATTGCGTTCAGCGTTCCGCCGGTGCGGTCTGCCAGAGTTTGCAGGCGCGAGCGGGCGGCGGAATACATTGCGATTTGAATCGGGGTCGGTTCGGCGAGTTTTGCCGGATCGCCGGTCGGCAGGGCGAGCGGGAAAATGGTTACGCCCTGCGTGTGGGCGCGGCTCAAAACGCGGTTCAAAGGCTCGTTATTTTCGGGATTAATTGCCGTTAGAATCTCGTTTTCCTTTACGTTTTCCAAAAAAGAACGGTCGGAATCGCGCACTGCGGTGTCAACGCCGTCGGTTAATACAATGATCGCTTTGCGGCGATTGCCTTCAAGAGCGAGTTTTTCGAGGGCGATGTCCAATGCTTTGTAAAGCTGTGTTTTTCCGCGCCCGTTGGCTACGTTGATCGAATTGGCGATTGTTTTCCGGTTGCTGGTAAATTCGTTGAGGACATTTACCTTGTCGTAAAATTCGATTACGGCAATGCGGTCGTCCGGCGCGAGCGAATCAATAAAATTAAAAGCCGAGAGCT
>DATHTS010000688.1:0-3351 GCA_035462935.1 Pyrinomonadaceae bacterium | reverse complement strand
TATTGATTTTCGGAGCGCTTTTCGTCGCGGCTGACGCCGTTTTTCAGGGGATTGTCGAGCAGACTTTAAACATCAGGGCGGATCTTTTGGTCGAACATTTGTTCATTACAGGCTTTTTATCTTGGATTATCGCCGGATATTTGCGCGGTTCGATGATTGAATATTCGTCCGAAGAGGTGAAGGAAACCTTGCTGGAAGTTAAAGACGACATCAAACCGCAGGCTTTGAGCGTAACCGAAATTAAAGAAGATGAGACTCCAAAAGCAGAGGAAAAAACGGAACAGGAAGAAAAGAAATCCTGGAGTTGGCAAAATTTGGACAATTCCTTTTTGCCGAAATCTTTCACGCTCGGCGCAATTGAAATGAGCATCGTTTTAGGCTTGATAAATCTGCTGTTTTTGAGCTTCGTCATCGTCCAAATTCCGTATCTTTTCGGCGGAATGGATTTGGTGCAGAACACGCCCGATTTCAAATTGGCGGAATACGCGCGGCGCGGTTTCGGGGAATTAGTTATAGTTGCCGCGCTCGTTTTGCCGATTTTGCTCGTTTCGCACTGGCTTTTACGCAAGGATTCGCCGATAAACGAGAAAATTTATCGCGTTTTGGCGGGAATTCAAATTGTTTTGCTTTTCGTGATTATGATTTCGGCGGCGCAGAGATTGTTCCTTTTAACGGGAAATTTGGGTTATGGTTTAACAACCGTTCGGTTTTATCCGATGGTCGTTATGATCTGGCTCGCGCTCGTTTTCATCTGGTTTAGCTTAACGGTTTTGCGCGGATTTCGTGAGCAATTTGCCTGGGGCGCATTGTGGCTGGCGTTGATTGTTTTGGGAACTCTGCACGTTTTCAATCCCGATGAATATATCGTTCGCACGAATATTCGCTTGATGCAGGAAGGTCGCGCTTTTGATACTTTTTATAACTCGAGTTTAAGTGACGATGCCGTTCCCGTGCTTTTGGAAAATCTGCCGACGATGAATTTTGAACAGCAATGCACCGTCAAAGATAAACTCGCGCAACGTTTTCAGCAGGCGCAAAACGAAATTGATTTTCGCAGTTTTAATTTTTCGCGCAGGCAGGCGCGAGGAGAAATAAGCAAAATTGCCGGGAGCCTCGATACATCTTACTGTCCCGCATATACGAAAAGATATTATTCTCCAGATTTTTGATTTTGGAGAAGAGTTTCTTGCTTTTTTAGTTTCCCATCTCTAATATAAAGGCACAAGTTTTACGCGCTTGTGTCTTTTATTTTCAATTCTTTTTAGCTTCCGAACTTTCTTTTTCAAATAAACAAATGCTTGACGAAATGCCGAAAAAACGTGATTTAGCGCGCGAATATCTTTCTTATTTGAGAGTCGAGCGCGGTTTGGCGAAAAATTCGATTGAAAGCTATGAGAGAGATTTGGCACGGCTGAAAACTTGGTCGGACGACGAAGGTTTGGAAATTGTAGAACTGACGCGGCAGGATTTGCGCGGATTTATCGCAGATTTATCGCGCGAAGGATTGTCGCCAAGCTCCGTTGGGAGAATCACGAGCGCGGTGCGCGGGTTTTATAAATTTCTAATGCTCGACGGGCATATCAAAAAACATCCGGCGGAAGATTTGGACACACCGCAGAAGGGTTTTTATTTGCCCAAATTCTTAAATCAGGCGGAAGTCGAGCAGTTATTATCCCAGCCCGACGTTTCGCAGGAAATCGGTTTGCGCGACCGGGCTATTTTAGAGTTGATGTATGCCTGCGGCTTGCGCGTTTCGGAGGCGGTTGATTTGAAAATCGGCGATGTGGAATTGGACGCTGGAATTTTGACCTGCACTGGAAAGGGAAGTAAAACTCGTAAAATCCCGATTGGCACGAGCGCGCTCGAATGGGTCAAAAGTTATCTGGCGCTGAGAAGAAAAAAGGAGAATATTGAAATAAACAATCTTTTTGTCAGCAGCCTGGGCAGAACGATTACGCGCCAGGTGATTTTTCAGTTTACAAAAGAATACGCCGAAAAAGCCGGGCTTGAAGATGTTTCGCCGCACACGCTGCGGCACAGTTTCGCTACGCATTTGATACAAAACAGCGCCGACATTCGAAGCGTCCAGCAGATGCTCGGACACAGCGATATTTCCACCACGCAGATTTACACGCACATTACGGATTCGCATTTGCGGAAAACTTACGAAAAATTTCATCCGCGCGCCAAATAACAAGAAAGAAATCTTTAAAATTCACAAAAATCAGCCAACCGCTCCTCACTATCCATCATCAAAAATTTCCTGTTTCAATTCACTTTGATATTCGGTTTGATAGGAAATAAATGATTAAACCGAAAGTGCCTTTCCTGACTTGCAAGTTGTCGGGAACTTGGTTAATATGTGAATTTTGCTAAACGGCTCAAGAAGTTGTTTGTGGCAATTCAATTTGAAGAAAACGCGCATGGGTGGTCGAGCGGTCAAAGGCAACGGGCTGTAAACCCGTCGGATTAACTTCCTACGTAGGTTCGAATCCTACCCCATGCACCAGTTCGATTTTGGATTTTAGATTTCGGATGGCGGATTGAAAAAATTAAATCCAAAATCCAAAATCCCTAATCCAAAATTGGCGTGGGCGGGAGTAGCTCAGTTGGTAGAGCATCAGCCTTCCAAGCTGAGGGTCGCGAGTTCGAGCCTCGTCTCCCGCTCCAAAAATTTTAGTCTTTGAAAATTTTTCGTTTATGCTCCCGTAGCTCAGGGGTAGAGCGCATCCTTGGTAAGGATGAGGTCAAGAGTTCAAATCTCTTCGGGAGCTAAATCCATTTGGAAATCTTTTTGGAGAAGATATGCCTCTTAAAGATGCCGAAGCAAGAAAAGAATATACGCGAGCCTATAATCGAGAGTATTACCGGCGTAATCGCAAACATCTGCTTCGAAAACAGAAAGAGAAAAACCGGAGGCATGTTGAAAAGGTCGGGGCGTGGCTGAATGAACTTAAAAAGGGATTGTCTTGCGAGAGATGTTCTGAATCCCATCCTGCAACGCTTCAGTTTCATCACCTCGACCCGAAGGAAAAAGAATTTTCCATTGGAATGTACAGACACGGCAGGTTTAGTAAAGAGCGACTACTGAAAGAAATTGCTAAATGTGAGGTAATTTGCGCGAACTGTCACGCTAGAGAACATTGGGGCTATTTATACGAGTAGTTTTTTAGAGTTAAAAACTCTAAATTATATTAATTTATAGAAATTTAAGCGGAGATTAAAGAGATAAGAAATGAGCAAAGAGAAATTTGACCGATCAAAGCCGCACGTGAACATAGGGACAATTGGACACGTTGATCACGGCAAGACTACATTGACGGCGGCTATTACCAAAGTCATGAGCAAGCA
>DATHTS010000687.1:0-2612 GCA_035462935.1 Pyrinomonadaceae bacterium | reverse complement strand
TCTACAGTTTATTTATAAAAAATTTAGTTCAAGTCGTCTCAACAGCTAACTTACAGTAAGATTCAAAATTATTGCGTATCAAATTTTTTTCAGAAAAATCCGTTCAAAGAAATTTTTTTTGTAATGTTTTGTCATTTTTCCGCATTGTATAATTAGAAAGCGTTTAGAACCTGATGCCGGTACTTACGGAGAATATCCTTTGCTTTAGGATCGCAATCGTTTTTGCAGGGATTCATCTCTGCGCTTCAGCAGAGGATAAGACGTATCCAATAAAATTGCTGCGAGCGAATGTTTTTAATCATCATCAGGTTTAGCTGCTGCAAATCAGAAAAAGGAGAATCAATATGCCACAGAAAAAGAAAACGAACAGTCAAATCGGACAACAGACCGAGGCGGGCTTTGTTACTACCGACTTTGAAGTCCCGAATGTTCCCGATTATGTGATAGTCGAATTGCGTTACGAAAGCCCGGTGGCTTTCACCGCATCAAAGTTTGCAGCTCCGGCAGCCGCCGAACCGCAAGCCGATTCGCTAAATACAACCCTGGAGAAATATGACATTGCTTCCATACGCTCGCATTTTGGGCTGAGCCAGAAGGTAATCCGGTCTCGTGTTGAGGTCGCGGCTACTTTGCCGCCGCAACCAAACCCCGAGGCATTCGCGGATAAGGGTATGGATACGGATTTTATACACAGCGGTTTCGTGCAGATCGTGCCCGAGAAAACCGGCGACGCCGATAAAATTGCCAAAGAATTAAACAGGAAAGATTCAGTTTGGAAAGCGTATGTCGCCCCCCGTCCGGTGCCGGCAATGCCCGCCGGTTCGGCTTCGGGAAGCCGTAATTTCGAACCGGCTCAAGGATATCTCTATGCTGTGCCCGATGGAATCGGAGCCGCGGAAATCTGGCATCTTGACGGCGCGAAGGGAAAGGGTATTACGATATGCGACATTGAGGGCAATTGGAATCGCAGACATGAAGATTTGCCTAATGGTATTAAGCTTATCGGCGGCACTGTCATTGATGACTTAGGCTGGCGAAATCACGGCACGGCAGTTCTCGGCGAGATGGTATCTCAGCCCAATAATAAAGGCACCGTTGGCATTAGCCACGAAGCTGCGGCAGTAGTTCAATCAACGATCATCGAAGGCGTCTTTAATACTGCCGGAGCCATCACAAACGCAGCGAGTGTTCTAAAAGCCGGGGACGTAATTCTCATCGAACTGCAGGCTACAGGTCCTAACGGAAAATATGTTGCAATGCAGTATTGGGGAGATATTTTTTCCGCTATCAAAGCAGCGACGGAAAAAGGAATTACAGTTGTCGAAGCGGCTGGAAACGGAAACCAAAATTTTGATTTGGCTATATTCAAAAATTCGGGATTGCAGAAGGATAGCGGAGCCATTATTGTGGGCGCCGGCGTGCCTCCTACAAGCCATGTTGATTTTGAAGGTTTCGGCGGCTCATTTCCTCCCTACGGCTCGCTTGGTGTGCCGCGCTCTCGTATTTTCTTTTCGAATTATGGTAAAATTGTCAATGTTCAAGGCTGGGGATGGCATGTGGCGACGCTCGGTTATGGAGATGCTCAAGGAGATGCGTCGGAAAACAAATGGTATACGTTGCGATTTTCCGGCACATCCAGCGCATCACCGATTGTTACGGGAGCGGTCGCCTGTCTTCAGGGTCGGGCTAAAGCCAAAAATGGGTCACCCCTGACACCGGCTAAAGTAAGACAGATTTTAATGAGGACGGGCACGCCTCAAGCGCAAGGTCCCGGGGTTCCTTTAACACAGAATATCGGACCCCAGCCGAACTTGCCTTTAGCGTTGAAACAAATTTGATTTTAAAAAGAGTATGATTCCTGCAGTAAGATTGCCTAAGAACAGCAAAATCAGAATCCCGGTGGATCTGAAGTTGAAGCCAAATTGGAGGTATGAGCCTGGTCAGCGCATTTTTGTGTCAGGCACTGGCAAGGAGTTTAATCCTATAAGCGATCTTCCTGAAAATACTAAGATTGTTTATAAAGTACCGAGTTTGGTTGATGCTGATGAGAGTAAGTTATCCAAATCCGAGAAGGATCTCCGACGGTATTTACAGGTGATCCTTCCTCCGGGTAAATCGCCTGCGGAATATGTGGATGTTATTCGTTCTTGGCGTTGCGTTGAGGAAGCACATACTGCTCCTGAAATCAGCTTGCCTTAGCAATTTTCTTAAACTTTCTCGATATTATTAAACCGAAACTTCCGGCTTGGCATTCAGCGGAAAATTATTTTCGTAAACATTAGCCAGATTCAGCAAAACATCTTCCGACCAATGTTTTCCTAGCAGATGCAAACCAATCGGCAAGCCTTCCGAGGATAAACCGCACGGAACGCTGACGCCGGGAATGCCCGCCAGATTTGCCGTGGCGGTGTAAATGTCGTTCAGATACATTGCCAGCGGGTCGTTGGATTTTTCGCCGATTTTAAAGGCGGTTGTCGGCGCGGTCGGCGTTAAAATCGCGTCGCATTTTTCAAAGGCATTGAGAAAATCCTGTTTGATGAGCGTCCGCACTTTTTGTGCTTTGGCGTAGTAAGCGTCATAATAGCCGCTCGATAAAACGTAAGTTCCGAGTA
>DATHTS010000686.1:0-7021 GCA_035462935.1 Pyrinomonadaceae bacterium | reverse complement strand
ACGGCTTTCAGAGCAGACAAAATTTCTTCCAGCGTAACGGGAATCGTGTTTCCATAACCGTGAACGACGTTTCCTATGCTGTCTCCGACCAGAATTATGTCCACGCCTGCTTCGTCAACGATTCGCGCCGTCGGGTAATCGTAAGCCGTCAGGCAAACTAATTTTTCGCCTTTTTCTTTTGCCGCACGGAGCGCGGGAACGTAAACTTTTTCAGGTTTGTCGGGTTTTAGATAAGCCATATTTTTGTAAATGGAAAACGGAAAATGGATAACGGAAAATGTTAAAAGCCAATAATCAATTAAGCCTATAATCAAAAAAAATAATTTTCCACTATCCACTATCCGTTTTCCGTTTTAATTATAAACCGCTCAATGATTTTCTTTTAAACGGGAACCAGCGCCAAACTTCCGAATCATCCTCGACTTCTTCTAAAAGCTCCAGCACGGTTTTGTTGAAAACCGGATGAACAAAATGCGGCGCGAGCTCCGCCAGGGGCGTCAGCACGAATTTTCGCTCGTGCAGAAGCGGATGCGGAATCGTCAGAAAATCATTTTTGTATTGCAGCTCGCCGTAAAATAAAATATCCAGATCAACCGTGCGCGGAGCTAATTTGTATTTGTTGCGCCGTCCGAGCAGGTATTCGATCCGCAGCATCCGTGCCATCAATTGATCGGGCGAAACATTCGTCAAATGAATTTCCGCCGCCATATTCAGATAGTTTTCGTGGCTGTCAACGCCCCACGGCTCGGTTTCGTAAAGCGCGGAAAGCCTGTAAACAGACAGATGCGCTTCAAAAAGCCCGCGGACGGCGAGCAAAAGATTGCCCGCCCGGTCGCCCAAGTTAGAGCCGAGACTGATATAAGCGGTAATGATTTCGTTTTCCACAATCGGTTAATAGTTAATAGCGGATTACTGCATTGGTTGTCAATAGTTTAGCCTATATGAAGATACAAAAAAATCGGTGATTTACTTTTTCGCCCGACAATGTTTCAATATAAACAGAGAGTTTTGAATCCAGCAATGTTTTAAGACAAAAAAACATTCGGGCGGGTTTCAGCGTGTTCCGTCTTGACAAAAATCACACGCCGTCAACGATGCCGCGCAGAAAATTTCGTCATAGCCAGCGTTTTGAATCTCCTTCAGAGCGATCCTTTCAAGAATATCTCTTGAACCAACCCGCGCCGCAAACTACGCGGACGGAACTTCTTCGCCTGATTCGCGGCGGCGAGGATTCTTTTCTCGAATTTAAGGTCAAACTTTCCAATCCCGAAAAAATCGCGCAGGAAATAGTCGCGCTGGCAAATACCGAGGGCGGAACGATGATTTTCGGCGTCAGCGATCAACTGCGCATCGAGGGCGTTGATAATCCCGAAAGAGTGCAGGAAGAACTCGTGCGGATTTGCCGCGAGGAAATTTACCCGCCGCTTTTACCGCTTATTGACTGCATCGCCTTTGACAGCGGCAGGCGAATCGTCGCTCTCGACATCGAAGGAAAACGCCGACCGTATCGAACCCGCGAGGGCAGATTTTACTGGCGCGTCGGCTCGGAAAAACGCGAGGCGACACGCGAGGAGCTTTCCGTTTGGCTCGATGAAATCCGCCCGCTTTTTTATGAGAATATTCCGGTTTTCGGCGCTGGCGAAAATGATTTTGACGACGCGCTTTTGTGGAGCTTTGCCGGGGCGTTTGACGAGGAAATCGCCGCCGGATATGCGTATCAGACAGGCGAATTTTTGAAAAAGGATTTGCTTTTGGCGGTCGGAAATTCCGAAACTTTTATGCCGACCGTCGCCGCCGTTCTTCTTTTCGGGAAAAACGAAAGGATCGCCGAGCTCGTGCCGCGTTCGACTATTTTGGCGGTTCGCGTTTCGGGCAGCTCGCAGGTTGTCGAAGAATCCGAACTTACGGGAAATCTTTTAACGACGTATGAATCGGCGATGAACTTCATCGGTCGCTACTGCGATTTGTGGAAAAACAAGCCGAAAAAATCACAGATAAATAAAGATTCGCCGGTCGAAGCGCGGGGTAATTATCATTTGTATTCCGTGCGCGAAGCCGTTGCCAACGCCCTGATTCACCGCGATCTGGCTTTGCGCGATATTCCGACGCGGATTTTTATTTATGACGACGCGATAGAAATTATCAATCCGCGACGCACGAACGGTTTTGTGCCGCCGGCTTCGAGAGCGATTCGCTACGGCATTACGCAGCGGATAAATCCGCAAATCGCCGCTATTTTTTCCAAAAGAGAATACGGGGCAAATGTCCCGAAAGGCGGCTTGCCGATGGTTTTGCGCCAATCGCGCCAATTCTCCGGCAAGCGCCCCGATATTTACACTTCGGGCGATGAGTTTAAGTTGAGAATTTACAGCGCATAAATTAGTTGAGAGTTGAGGGTAAAGAGTAGAGAGGAAGACAGGAAATTTACTCTCCACTCTCTACTCTCGACTCTCAACTCAAAAGCCTGCTAAAATCAATTCGCAATGAGCGAATCAAATTTCATCATTCGCCCGGTTCAGGAAAAAGATTTATCTGAATGGTTTCGGCTGCGGAAACTCTTGTGGGATCATTCAACCGATGACGAACACCGCGCGGAAATGCTCGACATTTACGAGCATACCGACACGCAGCTTGTGTTGGTGGCGGAATCCCCGAGCGGCAGATTAGCCGGTTTTCTTGAAGCAAGCATCCGCCCGTTTGTCGAAGACTGTCATTCCGACAACGTCGGCTATCTGGAAGGCTGGTTTGTCGAGCCGGAATACCGGCGGCACGGAATCGGCAGGGCGCTGGTCGGGGCGGCGGAAGATTGGGCGCGGCGAAAAGGCTCGACGGAAATGGCTTCGGATTCGGAAATCGGAAACGATTTGAGCCTCAAAGCGCATCTAAATCTGGGCTACGAAGAAACCTCGCGGCTCGTGCATCTTAGAAAGGATTTGGTTTAGAAGTATTATGAAACCTCTTTTAAGGATTTTAACAGGCAGCGACAGCCGGCAATTGGCAGGAGTTAATTGGTCTTTGTTTATTTCAGATTTCAGATTTCAAATTTCAAATTCCAGATTTCAAATTTCAAATTTTTTCTTTTCTTTCTCCGCGTCTCTGCATCTCTGCGGTTTGATTTTGATTTTCTGCTTTTCCGCTTTCGCGCAATCAACCAACCAGTCTTACCCGACTCCGGTAGCTACAAACGAAATCAGCGGGAACATTCCGGCGCGCGCTTTGGGAGATCCGCGTCTGACGGGCTATTTTTATACTTTTAACGCCAATCAGGGCGACGTTTTTATAAACGTCGTTACTTCAAATTTTAACGGAGACATTGACGTTTTCGCCGCCAACGGTTTAAGACCCCTGACGAAAATCGTCATTTATGCATACAGTTCCGTAAACGAAACCGGGCGCGTGATTTACCTCAGAAAGCCGGAAAAACTTATTTTGCGCGTCGAAGGACGCACGCCGAATGACGACCCTGCGACTTTCAGAATAAAATTCGCCGGAAGCTTTGTGCCAGCCGCAGATGTTGCCGAAGCGGAAGCTGCGAAAATGCCGGAGGTGAAGACCGAAAATCGCGGTGATATTATTGTAAACTCCGTCGGCACTATTATCGGCGTGAAACCGAAACCGACGCCTTCGCCAGAAGAAACCGTTTCTAAAGCTGAAGAACAAAAAAAGGAAGAATCGAGAGCGGAAGAACGGAAAGTTTCCGAGGAAAAGAAAAACGAAATTGCCGAAAATAAAGACGAAACCGAACAAGTAAAGGATGAAGCTGTCGCAGAAAAAGAACCTGAAAAAAAAGAAACCGAAGCAGAAGCGGAAATAGAAACACCTAAAGAAGAGGTCGCAGAAAAACCAACTAAAAAAGCGGGTAAAAAAACTGAACCCGCCGCGAAAAAAACTCCGCCCAAAACACCGGCGGCTAAGAAACCTTCTAAAAGAGAAACCGAAACGGCGGCTCTGGCAAACATTCGTTTGATCGTTATTTTCAAAGACGGCTCGAAAATCGAACGCCCGATGAACGAAATCCTGCGCGTCAATGTTGATAAAGGAATCCTGACGGTTGTTTCCAAAGACGGAACAATCGGGCGTTATTCGATTCTTGATGTGGCGAAGATGACGATTGAGTAAATTATTGAAATAGGAAAAATAAACTCTACAAGATAAAAAGCTGCGGCTTTAATATTTGTTCTTTGGAATTATATCTTTGAGTCCACAGAACTTATCTGCGCTAAACAATTTACTAATTTCTCTTGCTCTAATCTAAAAAGAAAAAAGATTTTCAAAAAAACATAAAAATTTTCCATTTGACGAAAGTTTTCGTTTGACTTGACGAAAGTTTTCGTCAATAATGTTTTCTACCGATACTTTTCGCTGAGGATTTGTAAGATGAAAAATAAAAACTTGCCGCGACCGACAGAAACCGAGCTGGAGATTTTACGCGTTCTCTGGCAGCACGGTCCGAACACGGTCCGCGAAGTTCACAACATTCTAAACCGCGAGCGCGAAACCGAGGTCGGTTATTCGACGACGTTAAAGATGTTTCAGGTAATGACGCAGAAAGGTTTGATTGAACGTGACGAAACCGTGCGCCCGCAGATTTATTCAACGCGCGTGCCGCAGGAGCAGACACAAAAACAATTGGTCAAAGACCTGCTCAATCGCGCCTTTGGCGGCTCGGTTCGGCAGTTGGTTATGCATGCTTTATCCGAAAGGGAAACTTCCGATGAAGAATTGGAACAGCTTGAACAGCTTCTGGATAAATTTGAGGAGAAAAAGAAATGAAACTATTCGACACGCTGGTGGCGTCTCCGGCAATCCAAATGTTCGGTTGGGCATTGCTTCATTCCTTGTGGCAGGGAATCGTTCTGGCAATTCTTCTAAAGGGCGTTTTAAGTTTATCGAGAAAAGCCTCTTCAAATTCGCGTTATCTGATGGCGTGTCTGACATTGTTGTTGATGCTGATTTTGCCAATCTCAACCGCTTTGTGGAGTAATGCGGGAAAGCAAAGCGCTGATTCCGGTAAAGTTTTATTTCAAAATGAACAGACGGCGACCCTGTCGGCAACGGCTCTTCAAACTAACATTTCCGAAACCGAACCATCTTATAACTTGTTGATATATCAAGCCGAAAGACAATTGCTGCCCTGGTTGGTTTTTATCTGGTTGATTGGAGTTTTCATTTCTTCTTTAAGACTATTCGGCATTTGGACATACACACAGAGATTGAAACGGAGCGGGAAGCATCCGGTTTTAGAACAATGCGGAGAAACTTTTGAAAAACTCTGCCGGCAACTGCAAATTTCAAAATCTATAATTCTTTTAGAATCCGCTTTAGTAAAAGTTCCGACCGTTATCGGCTGGCTAAAACCGACGATTCTCATTCCATCGTGTGCTTTGACGGGGCTGACTCCGCAGCAGTTTGAATTAATCCTCGCACACGAACTGGCTCATATCCGACGCAATGATTATCTGTTTAATTTATTTCAAACAATCATCGAAACATTTCTTTTCTATCATCCTGCCGTTTGGTGGGTTTCGAGCCGGATTCGTAATGAACGTGAAAACGCCTGTGATGATTTGGCTGTCGGCTTAAGCGGCGATGCGGTGGTTTATGCTCGCACGCTGGTCGCAATGGAGCGTTTGCGAAAGGCTAATCCGTCGCTTGTAATGGCTGCCGCCGGCGGCTCGCTGACGCAGAGGATTCACCGGCGTGTCGGAGTTGAAATGCCGCATTCAAAGCCTTTTGCCGGAATTTGGGTGGTAATTCTTATCAGTATATTTCTGGTCAGCTTTGGAGTTACAAAACAAAATTCTTCTTCAACTACAGAGCCCGGCAGCGAAGAAATATTGAATTCTTCCTCTTTAACAAATTCGGAATTAAATGATGGATTAGCTGAAGCTTTTAAAGCGCCAAATGTCGAAGCAGATGAAAAAAGCAAAAATTTTACCGAAGAAGATGAAAAGAAATTGGAAGAAGCGCTGGAGCTAGATTTAAAAACTGATGAATTAAATAATTTCCAAATAGATTCCGAACTTCAACAAGAACATCAATCCGGCAGTCAGGAAAAATCGGAAGATTTTATCGAAGAAATGGCATCGGTCGGATACACGAATCTTACAATCAGTCAGCTCGTCAGGCTAAGAGAAGGGGACGTTACCGCCGAATATGTTAGAGGTCTGAATGCGGTTGGCTTAACTCATCTTACGGTAGAAGAGCTTTGGCGTCTGGGAATTAACGAAATAAAGCCCGCTTACATTCAGGCGATCAGGAATGTCGGTTATACACAATTGAAGGCAAAAGATTTTGCTCTACTGGCGGA
Source organism: Pyrinomonadaceae bacterium (assembly GCA_035462935.1). Taxonomy (GTDB): domain Bacteria; phylum Acidobacteriota; class Blastocatellia; order Pyrinomonadales; family Pyrinomonadaceae; genus DATHTS01. The sequence continues at coordinate 711 of DATHTS010000686.1, read as the reverse complement.
ACACGATATTTCGCCCTCAGACATCAATAGGCTTCGGGCGGCGGGTTATAGCAATCTTTCCGTCTGGCAAATTATTAGACTTGCCGATTCCGATCTAAACGTCAAACAAATTCCGAAATCAAGGGAACGCGACATCGTTGAAGAATCTGATGAGCCGGACGCTCCCCCAATTCCGCCTGCGCCGTCTTTGGGAACACCAATGCCGCTGCCGACTCGCGGAGAAAGAGATTCTGACTAAGGAGATAATTTTATGGATTTGATAAACAAAAAACAGATTCGCTTTTTAGCCGCTTTTTTTATCGGATTTCTTGCCTTTAGCATTAGCGCAAGTAGTGAAAAACGGTCAGTAAAAGCGCAAAATGAAATTACCGGCGAATGGACTGCCGATTTCAAATCTGCCGATTTTGGCAAAAAACATATTACATTTCTGAGGCGCTCGACAAGACACGGGCTAAGAACGGAAGGGATTAGCCTTTCTCCCAATGAACTGCAAAATCTAATTCGGCAGGCGGCATCAACTGCCAAAACAGCGGTCAATTTTAGTATCGAGCGCGAAGCTGGAACTTTCGAGATTGAAGGATTTGTTAGAGAAGGTAAAGGTGCGGGATTTTGGAAACTGATTCCAAGCCAAAATTTCGTTTCAGCTATGCACGCTCGAGGTTATGAAAACCTAACTGACGAAGATTTATTTTCCGCCGCGATAGGCAATGT
>DATHTS010000685.1:0-3932 GCA_035462935.1 Pyrinomonadaceae bacterium | reverse complement strand
TAAGACAGGCTTTCCAGCGAAGTCGTCAAATCAACAGTTTTCAATTTAACTCCATTATCAACCCGCAAAACCGCAGGCGCAAAATTGAGAACGGCTTTGATTCCCGCTTCCGCAACCAGCTCAAGCACATTCTGAGCGAACTCGGCGGGAACTGCGATAACCGCTACATCTATCTTATCTTTTTTTACAACTTCGGCAAAGTTTTTAATGTCGAAAATTTCCAGCTCGCCGATTTTTTGCCCGATTTTTTCAGAATCGGCGTCGAACATTGCGACGACCTTAAAATTAGACTGCGTAAAACCGTAATAATCAGCCAGCGCTGTGCCGAGCCTGCCCGCGCCGATAATCGCTACGCGATGTTCTTTGTCAATTCCGAGAATTTTTTGCAAATGGTCGCGCAGGCACTCGACATAATAGCCGACGCCGCGCACGCCGAATTCGCCGAAATATGCTAAATCCTTGCGAATTTGCGCCGAATTTAAATGGAAACGTTTCGCCAAACCGTCAGATGAAATCGTCTTCGTTCCTTCTGCCGCAAGTTCGTTTAGACAGCGCAGATAAACGCTCAGGCGGTTGGTTGTGAGTTCGGAAATCTTTTCGACTTTCATAACCTAAAACCCCAAATAATAATAAAGATTAAATTTATGCCGCTGCAAAAGAGGAGAGAAAGTTTTCACAAAGACGTTTTATGGATGACGAAAAATGTTTTTATCGTTGCCCCGAAATAAAATTTTCGTTACAATTTATGTTTCACGAATGAAACAATGATTGCTTATTTATCCGGTAAACTATTAGAAAAGCACGCAAATTCCGTCATTATCGGAGTCGGCGGCGTAGGCTATGAAGTTATAATTCCTCTCTCGACTTTTTACGAACTCGGCGAGGTCGGTTCTGATGTTGAGCTTCGAATTTATACTTACGTGCGCGAAGATACGCTTCAGCTTTTCGGCTTTAAAACCGAGCGCGAACGCCAGCTTTATTTGAAATTGATTTCCGTGCAGGGAATCGGCGCGAAATCCGGCGTAACGATGCTTTCGGGAATGAGCGCGGATGAAATAATAGTGGCGATTCGCACAGATAATCTGGCGCGTTTGACTTCAATTCCGGGCGTCGGTAAAAAAACCGCCGAACGTTTGGTGATTGAACTGCGCGATAAATTAAACGAAATTTCTTCCGTCTCGGTTGAAGCGCGCGCATCAGCAGGCAAGCAATCCGATTTGCCCGCCGACGCGGTTTATGACGACGCGCTTTCCGCTCTGACAAATCTCGGCTATCAGCGAAACGCGGCGGAAAAAGCTTTAAAACAATCCGTGCAGGAAGGAACGGAAATGAGCGTGCAGAAGTTATTAAGGCGAAGCTTGCAATTATTGGCAAAAGGTTAAAGGCGCAGGTTGTTTGCCTGTTCAAAGTAACGAACGTCGCTAATATTTCGCTGGTTTTCCGGGCGGTAAAATTTCAAGAATCTTTCAGCCTTTCGGCTGATTGGCAAGTCAAAGGGATTGCGCCTGCAATTTTTTCTGAATGAGATTAGAAATCATCAGCCAAGAGCCAAAAGAAAAACGATTTGAAACGCCGCTTCTATTCGTTCACGGCACAGGACATGGGGCGTGGTGCTGGGATGAAAATTTTCTGCCTTATTTTGCCGAAAAGGGCTTTAGCTCGCACGCTGTCAGCCTGCGCGGTCACGGCGCGAGCGAGGGATACGAAAAATTGAAATGGACTTCCGTTTCCGATTATGTCTCCGATGTTTTTCAAGCCGCTTCCGCATTAACAAAACCGCCCGTAGTCATCGGGCATTCGCTGGGAGGTTTAGTTGCGGCGAAATATCTCGAAAAACACGAAGCGCCGGCAGGAATTCTGATCGCCCCGTCGCCTTCGGAAGGAATGTTTTTGTCGGGAATGAGACTGCAATTTCAAAATCCATGGCTCTTTACCAAAATTGCTCTCAAGCAGGATTACGCGGTGATGTTCGCAACGCCGCAACTAGCCAAAAAGTTTTTATTCTCGGTGGACGCGGACGACGAAAAAATCGCGCGATATGTCGGGCGTTTTGGTAAAGAATCGTATCGCGCGGCTCTGGAAATGATTTATAATCTGCCGAAACCGAATAGTATTAAAACGCCCTTGCTCGTTTTAGGAGCGGAAAACGACGCCTTGATCGCGCCTGCGAAAATCGAAAAAACAGCCCGCGCTTTTAATGCCGAATGCAAGATTTTTCCTAATATGGCGCACGATTTGATGCTTGAGCGCGATTGGCAAACGGTCGCCGATTTAATGATTAACTGGCTGGAAAAGAAAATTCAATGAGCGAGAATTTTGAAAATAATGATAATCGTGATGGAAATTCCTTTAATGATGAAGAAAGGGAATTTGAACTCTCCTTGCGCCCGACACGGCTCGGCGAATATATTGGGCAAAGAAAAGTCAAAGAAAATCTGAATATTTTTATGAAAGCCGCACTCAAACGCCGCGAAGCTCTCGACCATATTTTATTGACAGGTCCTCCAGGCGTGGGCAAGACGACCTTGAGCAATATTGTTGCCACCGAGATGGGCGCATCTCTTAAATCCACAGCCGGACCGATTATCGAAAAAGCGGGCGATTTGGCAGCGATTCTCACAAATTTGGAAGAAGGCGACGTGCTTTTTATTGACGAAATTCACCGTTTGAATCCGGCTATCGAAGAAGTGCTGTATCCGGCGATGGAAGATTACAATCTCGATCTGATGATCGGGCAGGGAACGGCGGCGCGTTCAATCAAATTGGAGCTGCCAAAATTTACTCTGGTCGGCGCGACAACGCGTCCCGGTTTGATTACCGCTCCGCTTCGCGGTCGTTTCGGCATCATTTTTCATCTTGATTTTTACACGGTTGAGGATTTGCAGACGATTATCGAGCGAAGCGCAAATATTTTAAAGGTTGAAATTGATTATCAAGGCGCAAGAGAAATCGCCAAACGCTCGCGCGGAACACCGCGAATCGCCAATCGCCTTCTCCGCCGCGTCCGGGATTTTGCCGAGGTTGATTACGACGGGCGCATTTCGGAAGAAGTAGCGATGGACGCGCTGAATCGAATGGAAGTAGATACCTACGGTTTGGACGAGATTGACCGAAAACTCCTTCTGACAATCATCGAAAAATTCGACGGCGGTCCGGTCGGAATCGGGACGATTTCCGCTTCTATTAACGAGGAAAAAGATTCGATTGAGGAAATTATCGAGCCTTACTTGATTCAAATCGGTTTTCTAAATCGAACGCCGCGCGGCAGAACGGTTATGCGTCTGGCGTATGAGCATTTCGGTTTGGATGATTTGTTGAAAAGAAATAACACGCCGGGTTTGTTTGATTAAAGATTTGATGTATTAAGTAAGCAGTGATTTTACGGCAAAAATTATCGGCATACGGCAAACCCGGCAATTTAGTTACAACGGCGTTCCTTCGTTAATCATCTGAGGCTTCAAAGCCGTTAAAAAGTTGAAGAATTCAGCAAAATTTAACTTGGCTTTTTGGCTGAAAAGGTGTATAAATTAAATTGATAACCCCCTGGATGCTATTTCCGTAGTGTAACTAGATTTCCAAGCGCAAAAAGGTTTTGCAATTGTTTCGGACATAAGGGTAATCCGAAATAGTTTATCGTTGTTTCCGGCGAATTAAGCTTTTCCAGCCCGATTCTTGGAAAACAACTCCCTTCTCTCCTTTTGAAGGTTTAAAAATGACAAAATTACCAACCATTCTCTGTATAGACAGTGATGCTGATTCTTGCGAGATTATGGAAATTCTAATGAGCCGTGTCGGATTTGAGGTGGTAACCAAACAATCCGGTCGGGACGCATTGGATCATGCGCGGAATAACAGCTTTTCGGTAATAATTTCCGAATATCTTTTGTCGGACATTGACGCTTTGCAGTTATGTATGCAGATAAAAGAAATTC
>DATHTS010000684.1:0-5813 GCA_035462935.1 Pyrinomonadaceae bacterium | reverse complement strand
AGACATTTACAAAACCGATGAAGCGATTATGAATCTTTTCCCCGAAAACGATCACCTGACGCGCTGGCTGACAATGGCGCAGGAATCGGTCGAATTTCAAGGTCTTCCGGCGCGAATCTGCTGGCTCGGCTACGGCGAACGCGCCAAAGCCGGACTCAAATTAAACGAAATGGTCGCTTCGGGCGAACTCAAAGCCCCAATCGTCATCGGGCGCGACCATCTCGACTGCGGCTCGGTGGCATCGCCCAACCGCGAAACCGAAGCAATGAAAGACGGCTCGGACGCCATCGCCGACTGGGTTTATCTCAACGCCATGCTCAACGCCGTCGGCGGCGCAACCTGGGTTTCGCTCCACCACGGCGGCGGCGTCGGCATCGGCTACAGCCTCCACGCCGGACAAGTCATCGTCGCCGACGGCACGCCCGAAGCCGCCAAACGCATCGAAAGAGTTTTAACCACCGATCCCGGAATGGGAATTATCCGCCACGCCGATGCGGGTTACGAAAAAGCCATTGAATTTGCCGAAAAGAATGATGTAAAAATTCCGATGAGAAAATGAATTATGACAAAACTAAATTTTGATTTGCTTGACGACGAATCCGCGTTGCAAACGATTGAAACAGTCGCAAAATTGGCTGATGAAAATGACATTGATTGGGCATTGGCGGGCGGTTTAGCCGTAATTCTTTATGGAAGCGACAGGCTGACAAAAGATGTTGATATTATCGCTTCCAAAAAATTGCCTCTGGAAAGCGAAGGAAAATTGGTTCAAGGCGGCGAACGTTATGCTGTCAAGACCTCGAAAAAAACAGTTTCGGTTGATTGGATTACGCGAACCGATGAAGCCAAAAAGTTTTACGAGCAAGCCTTAAAAGATGCCGTGATGATCGCCGATACACCGATTCTTACGCCCGAATGGCTCGTCATTTTGAAATTCATCGCCGGACGTTTCAAAGATCAGGAAGACGCCGTTTTCCTTCTGCGTCAAAAAGGTTTGGTTGACCGCAATAAAGTCAAACAAATGATTCTCGAAATCGGCGGCAACGTAACTTGGGCGGCTTTCAGATCGGGCTTAGAACGTTGGTATGAATTAGCCGACGGCGGTAAACCTCCGCTTAAAGAAGGTTATATTGATTCATAAATTATTCGCCACGCCGATGCTGGATATGAATAAGCGATTGAATTCGCAGAAAAGAATGATGTTAAAATTCCGATGATGAAAAGACATTGACAAGGGCATTATAATTTTACTAATCGAAAAATGATTTTTGAGAAATTCTTAAAAAGTAAAAATAAATCAGCCAAATAGTATTTTTAGGAGAAATGAAGATGAAAAGAATTGTTGTTTTAATCTTTTGTTTGTCATTGTCATTGTCGAATTTATATTCACAAAAATCAGCAGATGATAAAAATGTTTCAAAAAATTATTCGGAATCCGTTTCTTATAAGCCGACTGAATTTCCGGGTAATAAAAACAAAAAGGAAAAAAAACGCAAATCAAATCCGGCAAAAGAAAAAAATGCGGATGTTTTAGAAGTAAAAAGAAGCGTATTTGTCCCGGTAACGGTTGTTAATGAGCAAAACACGGTAGTTGCGGATTTGAAACCGTCTGATTTTCAACTTTTTGTTGATGACCGACAAATTACCGATTTTTCGGTTGAAAATTTAGAAGAAAATCTCAATATCATTTTACTGTTAGATACAAGTCCGTCAGCTGAATTCAAAATAAAAGACCTTCAAGATTACGCGGTGGCATTTGTCGAAAGTCTTAAGCCGCAGGATAAAGTAATGGTGGCGGATTTTAACGGAAACTTAAAAATCAGAAATGAATTCACAAATGACAGACAAATAATCAAAAAAGCGATCAGCAAAACCAGAATTGGTGGCGGAACATCTCTCTACGATGTGATTGAAAAAGTTTTCAAACAAAAAATCGCAAATATGGGAGGGCGAACCGCGCTCGTTTTAGTAACTGACGGCGTTGATACAACATCTCGTGATTCCGATTATGAAAAATCGCTGGAAACAGTGGAAAGATATGATGTTCCTGTTTTTGTTGTTTACCTCGATACTTTTGGACACGTAAGCAACTTTCCGAAAAACAACAGAATTCCACTGGTTATTTTGGGGCAAATGGGGCAAATTATGAAGCCTCAGAATGTGGACGCGTTCAAGATTGATTATGAGAGAGGAAAGTATTACTTAAATGATCTTGTTTCGCTTTCCGGCGGTAGAGTAAGTTTGTTTGAAAATATTTCCAATTCCCAAAATATAGTTTTACCGAAGTTCGCCGAAGAACTCAGGCTCAAATATTATTTGAAATTTACTCCGCCCAAAACTGCTGAAAGCGGCTCGCGCAAACAAATAAAAGTCCGCGTAAATCGCCCGAATTTATTTTTGCTGGCAAAAGGAAGTTATATAGCAAATTAAAAATGCCGGTCAAATAAAGACAGTTTTGCTTGGGAAATTGTTTTAATAGTGGAAAAGCTAATCTGGCATCGCCAAACGAATCGAAAGAGTTTTAACCACCGATCCGGGAATGGGAATTATTCGCCACGCCGACGCGGGTTATGAAGAAGCGATTGAATTTGCTGAAAAGAATGATGTGAAAGTTCCGATGAAATAAAGAAAAATGTATGAAATTTTAAAGAAAAAGCCTGTCCTACTAGGAATATTTTCGCTTCGCTTCAAGTCGCGCCTTTGGCGTTGGCGATTCGGCGAAAGTTTATGCGGTAGTTTTGCGCCTTTGCTGACGCGCGGGCTGCTGTCTTTTGTTGTGTTAAAATCCTGAAACGAGGTGAAAATTATGCCTGATGTAATTGAAGCGGTTTTTGACGGGACGGTTTTTCGTCCTGAAAAGCAGGTCAATTTAGAGCCGAATACTCGCGTTGTAATAACGGTTACGGTTAAGAATAATTCGGAAAATCAGAAAGCGTTTCGCGTTAGAAGCAAGCGAATGGGTTTTAGAAAAGATTTGGATTATGACAAAACTAGCGAACTGTTGGAGCAAATCGAAGGGGCGCAAAAATGATTACTCCCGATGCGAACATCGTTTTATACGCTTATAATGATGACGCGCCGAAACATACGGAAGCGAAAGAGTGGCTTGAAGAACAATTTTCTCAGCCTGCGGTTTTTGGTTTGAGTTGGCAGGTAATAACGGCTTTTTTGCGGATTTCCACTAATCCGCGAGCGTTTCCGCAGCCGTTTAGTTTGCAGGAAGCAATTGAAATTGTTGATGAATGGATAAAACATCCGAACATCGAAATTTTAACTCCGACAGCAAATCATTGGGCAATTTTCCAAAGTTTAATTATCGAAGGGCAGACAAAAGCCGCTTTGATGATGGACGCTCATCTGGCGGCATTGACAATCGAACACGGCGCGACGCTTGCAACGACCGATAGCGATTTTTCAAAATTTTCAGGCTTAAAAATAATCAATCCCTTATAATAAAAACGAGGTAAAATTATGACATCGGAAGAAGCTTTATTGGAAAAGATTAAAGTATTGCCGCCGGATTTGAAGCGGGAAGTCGCGCATTTTGTGGAATTTTTGCAGACGAAAGTTCAGAAACAAACTCCGCGCGTCAGTCTTGAAGGAATTTGGGCGGATATGGACGTGAATATAACGGAAGAAGACATCGCCGAAGCTCGCCGCGAGATGTGGGGAAACTTTCCGCGCGAGCATTTCTTTGATAAAGAGGAAAATCAATGAGCGATTTGGTGATTGATACTCACGCGGCGGTTTGGTATTTTGCAAAATCGCCGCAGATGTCCGTTAATGCCAGAAACGCCGTCAATAACGCGGTCGCAGGCGGCAATGCAATAATTCTGCCGACCATCTCAATTATCGAAATAATTTATCTGATTGAAAAAGGCAGGCTTATACCTCAAACTTTGACTAACTTGATGCAGGCTTTGAGATTGCCGAACAGCAGCTTTATTTCGGAAGATTTAACGAAAGAAATTGCTCAAACTCTCACGCAAATTCCGCGCTCAATTGTTCCCGAAATGCCCGACCGAATTATTGCCGCAACCGCTTTGTATTTGAATCTTCCGCTTGTAACCAAGGATTCTAAAATCCGAGCGCTAAAAAATATCCAAACGATTTGGTGAAATTGCTGTTTCAAGCGGGTTTTCTATTCGCTCTCGTCGGATAAGTTTCAGCTTCCGGGGCGGCAAAAAATTGGAAAATTTTGAAAAACCAATTTTTCCCCAATGCTGAGGCAGGTTACGAAAAAGCCATTGAATTTGCCGAAAAGAATGATGTGAAAATTCCGATGTGATAAACCTTAGAATGTATCTATGGAGAATCTGCCTGAAAACATTTCTGAAAAATTGTCTGTCCTTCTTGCACGGATGGCGTGTGATTTTCCGTCTTTGCTTAAAGATAATTTGACGGGCATTTATCTTTGGGGTTCGCTGACTTATGACGGTTTTGATGAAAGATGCAGTGATGTTGATGTGATTGTCGTTACTAAAAAGGATATAAACGAACGGGAATTTTCCGCACTCGATGATTGGTTTGCAATTCAATTAACAAAAAACTTTTGGACGAGCAAACTCGATATGCGGTTTGTGATTGACGGAGAGTTTCTCGACAAAACCTCTCGCTGTGTCGGCTATCATTTTGGCAAACTCACGCGGCACGGTTCGGATGCGAATCCGATTATCTGGGTTAATATCAAGGAGTCGGGCATTACTTTGTGGGGCAAACCGGCGCGGGAGATCGCTCCATTCGTTTCAGATAAAGTGTTAAATGACGCGCTGATTCTCGAACTGGAATATTTGAAAGAAGACCTCGCGGCGAACGCCGGCGACGAATCGGATTTGGCATTTTTTCATAACTCTTACGCCGTTTTGACCGCCTGCCGGATTTTCTACACGGCTTTCAATCGAAAATTGGTTTCAAAAGATACAGCTTCTAATTTCGCGCTTAAAAATCTGCCTGAGAAATGGCGCGGAATAATCCTGACAGCAAAAGAAAACCGTATTAAAGGTAAAGGCTCGAAAACCGCTCAACTCGAAAAAGACGCAATGGACTTTGTTTATTTCATCGAAAATCGCGTGAAAGAAATGTTGTAAATACCTTCTCAAACGTTGACGTGGGCTACGAGAAAGCGATTGAATTTGCCGAAAAGAATGATGTGAAAGTTCCGATGTTAAAATAGAAAGAATTGCTATGACCAAAATAGAATTCGGGCTGCTCGACGACGAATCGGCAATGCAGGCGATTGAAACCGTCGGCGAGATTGCCGACCAAAATAACATTGATTGGGCGTTGGCAGGCGGTTTGGCGGTGATTTTATACGGCAGCGACCGCCTAACGAAGGATATTGACATAATTGCCTCTGCCAAACTCCCGCTCGAAAGCGAGGGATTGCTGCTGCAAGGCGGCGAGCGGTATAAAATCAAAACCGCCAAAAAAAGCGTCGCGGTTGATTGGATAATTCGTAAAGATGAAGCCCGTAAATTTTATCAACAAGCCTTGAAGGACGCCGTAACGTTTGGCGACGTGCCGATTCTCACGCCCGAATGGTTGATTATCCTGAAATACATCGCCGGGCGCTTCAAAGAACAGGAAGACTGCGTTTTTCTGCTGAGTAAAAAAGGTTTGGTCAACCGCAGGAAAATAAAAAAGTTAATTCTCGACATTGGAGGCGATGAAACCTGGGCGGCTTTCAAAGCGGGCTTGCATCGCTGGTATGATTTGGCGGACGGTAAGCCGAGCGTGGAAAAAGAAGACTTTATTGATTCGTAAAAACAAGAATTTCATCAAGTCGCCAAACGTATCGAAAGAATTTTCATCGG
>DATHTS010000683.1:0-12150 GCA_035462935.1 Pyrinomonadaceae bacterium | reverse complement strand
ATATTTTAGAGAGGAAAATTAGAAAACTGTGATTGATTTTGAATTAACCGAAGAGCATTTGGCGCTGCAAAAAACCGTGCGCGAATTTGTGCAAGGCGAGGTTGCGCCTTATATCAAAGAGTGGGATGAGAAACAGCATTTTGAGCGTTCCGTTTTCGAGAAAATGGCGGAATTGGGGCTTTTGGGGGTTTGCATTCCCGATCAATACGGCGGGGCTGGCTTCGATTATATTTCGTTGGGGATTGTCTGCGAGGAACTCGAAGCCTGCGATACGTTTTTGCGGGTGGTGATGAGCGTTCACGTTGGACTGAATTCTTTGAGTCTTTTGACCTGGGGAACTGAGGAGCAGAAACAGAAATATCTTGCGCCGCAGGCGAGAGGTGAGAAACTTGCCACTTTCGGTTTGACCGAGCCGAATGCCGGAAGCGACGTGATCGGATTGCGCTCGACTGCCAGACGCGACGGGGATGATTGGATTTTGAACGGCGAGAAAATGTGGATTTCGCTGGGAAATACGGCGGATCATTTTCTTTTCTTTTGCTGGACGGATGAAGAGAAGCGCAAAAACCGTGATCACACGGGAATGAGCTGTTTTATTGTGGAGCGCTCGATGGAAGGTTTTTCGTCGGGAAGTTTACACGGGAAGATGGGAATTCGCGCCGGGGATACGGGTTATTTTACGCTTCAGGACGTTCGAGTTCCGCAGGAAAATATGCTCGGGAAAGAAGGCGAAGGTTTTAAGATTGCGATGTTTTCATTGGAAAACGGGCGCTACACGGTCGCATCAGGCGCGACAGGCGTGATTCGGGCTTCGCGTGACGCTTCGGTTGATTATGCGAAAACGCGCGAGGTTCAAGGACAGCCGATTGCGAATTTTCAGCTCGTCAAACAAAAAATTGCCGAGATGGAAGCCGATTACGAAATGTGTCGTTTGCTCTGGCTGAAAGCGGGCTGGCTGAAAAACGAAGGTCGTTCAAGCGCGCGCGCCGCATCTTTGGCAAAATGGCAGGCGACGACGCGAAGCGAAAAAGCGGCTTCGATGGCAATCGAGGTTCACGGCGCAAACGGCTACACGAACGATTATCCGGTCGAGCGTTATCTGCGAAATTGCAAAGCCGCCGTTATTTATGAAGGAACGCGCGATATTCCCACCCTTTTGCAGGCGGATTGGGCTTTGGGCTTGAAAAAAGAGCCGAAAGCGCGTGTTTCGCTGCCGGCTTATAATCAGGACAAAGCGGAAGGAACGGCGGGCAGTTGAGAAGGGGAGAAGAGGAAAAAGGGAGAAAGGGAGATTTTTTTAGTTTTCACTATTAAGTTTCTTTTTCTCCCTTCTGCTTTCTAAACATTATTCTCTTTAATTAAGGAACGAAAGTTCTAAAATACCATTCGATCATTTGCTCGCCGAAAAGAAGTGAGAGAATCGAGCCGAGACCGAGAAAGATGCCGAAGGGAATCTGGGCTTGGAAATCTTTTTCCTTTTGGCGCGAGATCAGGAAAATTCCGGCAGCCGCGCCGGTGAAAGCTCCCAGAAATATCGAAAGCAGCGTCAAACGCCAGCCTAAAAGCGCGCCGACACCGAGCATCATTTTTACGTCGCCCAAACCCATCGCGTCAACGCCGCGCAAACGTTTCCAAGTTTCGCCGATAAGCCACAAAAATCCGCCGCCGACCAACGCTCCCAAAATCGCGCCGAATAAAGAAATCAACCAGACTGGATAATCCTGCAAAAGATCGAGCGGGAATTTGTATAAATCGGGGAAGTATTCGACCGTCAAAAAAAGCGGGAAAATCAGGCGAACCAAAAGAGCGAAGGCAAAAAGCGGATATGTAATAACATTCGGCAAAATCATATGTTCCGCGTCAATAAAAATCAGCGCGACAATTGCCGAAACAAAAATCAGGGCGACGGGCAGGAACAAATTAAATCCGATTTGCCAGAAGACCAGAACATAAAGCAAAGCCGTCAGAAGCTCGACAGCCGGATAACGCGGCGAGATTTTTTCCTTGCAGTTGCGGCATTTTCCGCCTAAAACGAGCCAGCTTAAAATCGGGAAGTTGTCATAAGGCTTGATCGGAGTATGGCATTTCGGGCAGGCGGAATTCGGGAAAACGATGGATTCTTCGTTCGGAACGCGGTGAATGACGACGTTTAAAAAACTCCCGGCGATTGCGCCGAGCGCGAAGATAAAAACGTAGCCGATGAATTCGGGCAAGCCGGTAACGGTTTCAAATGAAAATAAAAGTAGATTCATAAAGAGATAATTTTAAAGGCAGGAATCGGCGAAAGATAAAGCGGTTTTTATTTGGGGCGGGATTTTCGCGCCCGCTTATTATGATAAATGTTTGCCGGGAAAATTGAAAGTAAAAAAACGATTTCTTTTTTATTGAAACAAATAAAAAAAGTAATAACCAGAGCGGATTAAGATTGAATGGATGGAACGGAAAGCGGGAGCAAAGCAACCCTTCCAGACCTGCAAATTTATTAAACTTGCATTTTATACTTTATCTGGAATGAGTTTTGACAATTACCCTTCAAGCCGAATCATCTCACAGGTCGGGAAGGGCTGCTTTGCTCCCGCTCTTTCCGAATAAAGTTCAAAAAGCCGCTCCTTGATATATGGTTTTCGGACATTTTTGATTTGAACGAATACACATTCAATAAAAAAGCAAAAAATATTATAAAATCTTTATAGTTGTTTGCTGTTAAGAATGAAGTAGTTACGTTCGGGAAGGACCTCAAAAGGCGGCTTTGGCTAGATTTTTGCAAGTCTAATATCACAAATAATCATTTCGGAGTTTTGTAAAAAGGGAAAGAGCGTCTTTCCAGCACAAAACATTCACAAATCAATCAAGGAGGTTATATGAAAATTACAAGAAAACTTTATTTTTTATTTTTAATGCTGGTTTTGTCAGTGCCGGTTTTAGCGCAGGCGCCGGATGACGATCCGAAGGAAGGGTTAAGCACAGCCAAGAAACGCGCCGACAGCGCGGCGAAGGTTTTTAACGATATGATGAGCAAGCCGGACAGCGCGATTCCAAAAACGCTGCTCGATAAGGCGGAAGCCGTTATCATCATTCCCGGTGCGGTTCGCGCGGCTTTTGGAATTGGCGGGCGCGGCGGGCGCGGTGTTGTAGTGCGCCGGACGGCGACAGGCTGGGGCGAACCGGCTTTTGTTAAAATGGGCGGCGGAAGTCTGGGAGCGCAAATAGGCGTTTCGGTAACCGATTATATTATGCTCGTTATGAACGAAGGCGGTTTGGAAGGTTTGATGCAGGATGAATGGGAAATCGGCGGCGATGTCGGCGCGGTTGCCGGACCGGTCGGGCGCGAAGCGGGTGCTTCGACAAATGTAACGCTCGATGCGGAAATTTTATCTTACTCAAAAGCCAAAGGTTTATATGTCGGAGCCGCGCTAAAAGGAGCGAAGCTTTATCCAGATAATGCTCTGAACAATAAAGTCTATAATATGGACGCGAAGGAAATCTTGAGTAACGAGCAAGGCAAATCGGTGAATCAAATGAAAAGGGAAGTGCGGGCAGTGCCGCAGGCTTTAGCAAGACATTCGCCGAAGAAGAGCTAAGTGAGACCTTAATTTGAAAACAGAGCAAAAAAATAAACCAAAAAAGAAAGCGGAAGTTAAGGTCTTCCGCTTTCTTTTTTGAGGCTGAGTTAAATTTCAAGATTCAGCTTTGTTTCAAAGCAGCTAAAGCGTCACGAATATATCCCAGACAAGTTTCCAAAACCTCCGATCTCCTTTTTTCTTCTTCGTTTAATTCGCGTCCGAGAACCTGGAGTCTGAAATATTCCTGTTCGGCTAGTTCCTGGGCTTCCAATAAAGCCGATTCCAGAGTTCTTATATCTTTTTCTTCCGATAATTTAACCGTCATTTGTAACCTCCCGACTAAGTTTCTATAAAAAATTAAAAAATTATTTCTTTTAAGCGCCGAGCATAAATTTTTTTGAAAATTATGCTCACACTTAATAATGCGGTTTTCGGTCAAAATCTTACAGATTTTTTTCGATTTTTTTTGATTTGATAATTCTTTTTACCAATGTTTAGATTGAAAGGAGAAAAATATGCATAAAAATCTGCGTTCGTTTATCGAAACACTCAGAAAAGAAAATGATTTAACCGAAATAAGCGCGGAAGTTGATCCTTATCTTGAAATTGCCGAAATCCATCGCCGCGTTATCGAGCAACAGGGAAAAGCTTTGCTTTTCAAAAACGTGAAAGGCTCGAAATATCCCGTCATTACAAATCTTTTCGGAACGAATAAACGCATTGATTTGGCATTCGGCAAGAAGCCGCAGGAATTGGTAAAAAAAGCGGTCGAAGCGGTTGAAGTTTTACTTCCGCCGAAGCCGAAAGAACTCTGGAAATATCGTGATTTGGCTTTTTCGGCTTTGAAGCTCGGAACGAAAAAAGTTAGAAAAGCGCCGATTCTCGAAGCGGTTGATAGTCCTGCCAATCTCGACGAACTCCCGCTTTTACAGCTTTGGCACGAAGACGGCGGGCATTTTATAACTTTACCGCTGGTTTATACCGAAAGTCCGACAAGCGGAAAACACAATCTCGGAATGTATCGCATTCAGCGATACGACGCGCAGACGACCGGAATTCACTGGCAAATCGGAAAGGGCGGCGGTTTTCATTATTTTGAAGCCGAACAAAAAAACGAATCTCTGCCCGTAACAATTTTTATCGGCGGCGCTCCGGCGATGATTTTATCGGCGATTGCGCCTCTGCCGGAAGACGTTCCAGAGCTGGTTTTAGCTTCGGTTTTAGCGGATGGAAAAATCGAAACAGCAGCGAATCCAATCGAAAATCATCACCGTTTGATAGCCGAAGCGGAATTTGCTATTTGCGGTAGAGTTCCGCCTTTGGAAAGAAAACCCGAAGGTCCTTTCGGCGATCATTACGGTTATTATTCGCTCCAACACGATTACCCGGTTTTTCACGCCGAAGCCGTTTTTCATCGCAAAGACGCGATTTATCCTGCTACAATCGTCGGCAAGCCGCGTCAGGAAGATTTTTTTATCGGCGATTATTTACAGGAGCTTCTTTCGCCTTTGTTCCCGCTGGTGATGCCCGCCGTGCGCGATTTGTGGAGTTACGGCGAAACGGGATTTCACAGTTTGGCAGCGGCAGTCGTCCGCGAAAGATACGCGAGAGAAGCGCTTTCGGCGGGTTTCCGAATCTTGGGCGAAGGACAGTTGTCTTTGACGAAATTTTTGTTGCTGACCGATAAACAGCAAAACCTGCGCGATTTCAAATCGGTTTTTGAATATATTCTCGCAAGAGTAAACTGGGAAAGCGATTTCTTTATTTTTGACCGCACATCTTTTGACACTTTGGACTACGCTTCCGGCACGATAAACAAAGGCTCGAAAGCGATGCTCATCGGCGTCGGCGAAGCGAAAAGGGAATTGAAACGCGAGTTTAACGGCGCTTTGCCAATCGGGATAAACAAAGCGAAAGTTTTCTGCGGCGGTTGTCTGGTTGTCGAAGCGACGGAGTTTGAAAAAGACCGGACGCTTCCCGATAGAATAATGCGCGGCGGAAATTTCGATGATTTTCAAATCGTGGTTGTTCACGACGATATAAAATATGCCGATTCAACCGAAAAATTTCTCTGGGCGACATGGACGCGCTTTAATCCTTCAACTGACATTTACGCGAAAAAGATTGAGGTCGAAAACAATCACATAAAATATAGCGCGCCTATTGTGATTGACGCGCGGATGAAGCCGTGGTATCCGGCGGAGGTCGAGCCGCGCGAGGATATTGTGAAATTGGTTGATAAAAGATGGGGTGAATATTTTCCGGGTAAATAGCTTCATAAAGTCCTGATGAAAAAATTACTCAAGAGAATCTTAATCACATTTGTAGTTTTGCTGTTAATGCTCGGCAGTTTGCTTATTTATTCCGTTTATATCGAGCCTTTTCGCCTTACGATTGAAACAGCCGAATTAAAAATCCCGAATTGGAGCGATAAATTAAATGGCTTTAAGGTTGTTGCAATCAGCGATATTCACGCCGGTTCTCACGGGGTTTCGGAAGAGAGGCTCAGGGAAGTTGTTGAATTAGCGAATCGGCAAAATCCAGATTTGATTGTTCTCTTAGGCGATTATGTTTCGGAATTGGATTACAGGAAGAGAAATCGAAATGCGCCCGAAGGAACGGATAAAACCGAGTTGAGAATGCCTGTCGAAACCGTTTCGGAAAACCTCAAAGGATTTCAGGCGAAATACGGCGTTTTTGCCGTGATCGGTAATCACGACCATTGGCACAATCAATCGAAAATTATCCGCGAATTCGAGCGCGTTGGGATTCAAATTCTCGAAAATGAGGTTTATCCGATAAAGATTAATGATGAAACCGTGTGGATTTGGGGAATAGAAGATTTGTGGAAAAGGCGAATTGTTCCGACCGAACCTCTGGGGAAAATTCCCGAAAAGCGAAACGTCATCGCCATCACGCATAACCCGGATTCGCTTTTGCGAACGCCGCCGCAGATAAGCGTGATGTTTGCCGGGCATTCTCACGGCGGACAGGTAAAATTCCCGATTTACGGGGCGCATCCGTTCGTCAACGATCCGAGATTTATGGAAGGACACGCCGAAGTTGACGGAAAACACGTTTTTGTAACAACCGGAATCGGCACGACCGGACCGCCGATTCGTTTTCGCGTTCCGCCTGAAATTGCCGTCGTTCAGCTTTATGCTCAATAACAACCGGAAAAAAATTATTCGATACGGCGCGGCATTTCTGGTTTTCAGCTTGCTGTGTCTGGCTTATTCCTATTTTATCGAGCCGAATCGTTTGGTCATTACCCGACAGGAAATAAAAATAAAAGGATGGAATCCCGCGTTTAACGGCTTGAAAATTGCGGCAATTTCCGACATTCACGGCGGTTCAAATAATGTTACGGAAGAAAGAATAAGAGAAGTCGTCCGCCTGACCAACGAGCAAAATCCCGATTTGATTGTTATGCTTGGCGATTATGTTTCCGAAGAGTTCAACGACCGCACAAAACTGAAAATGCCGATGCGAACGATTGCCGAAAACCTGCGCGGACTTCAGGCGCGATACGGCGTTTATGCGGTTTTAGGCAATCACGACGGCGATTTTAATGATGAAATTGTGGCTTCCGAACTCAGGCGTATCGGTTACACCGTTTTGGAAAATGAAGTCGCCATTATCGAAAAAGACGGGCAAAAGCTAAGGATTCTCGGCTTGCTCGACCATTTAAAGGTTGAGAATTGGGGCGATTTCTCAAGGCAGGCAAAAGGAGCGCTGACGAAACAAGAGGAAACGGGCGACATTATTATTCTGGAACACAGCCCGGACATTTTACCCGTCGTTACAGGCGATTTATCAATCTCGCCCGATCTAAAACTCTTTCTCGCCGGACACACACACGGCGGGCAAGTCTGGCTCCCAATTGTCGAACGCCCGATGATTCCATCTTCTTACGGGCAAAAATACGCTTACGGTCATATAAAAGACGCCGGAGTTGATATGTTTGTAACATCAGGCGTCGGAACTTCGATTTTACCGTTCAGATTCTTCGTTCCGCCGGAGATTGCTTTGCTAACAATTACCTCGGAATAAAGATTTCATCGCAAATGCTAATTGTTCATCAATCTCCGCCGACGATTCCACTTCTGAAGTTTCGATGGCGAGTTTGATGTCGCGCTTGGCAATTTCGGGAAGTTGGATTATTTTGTTAGTGGCATTTGCATTAAAACACCCGATTTTTTTACTTAACTCTTTTTTTATTTACTAAAAAGGGACAAACAAGATGACGCCTCTTTCCCAATATTTCAAAGATTTACGCGACATTTACAACACGGGGGAATACACAATCGGCGGTTATCAGGTGATAAAGAAGTGGCTCTCATACCGTGAAAGCGAATTATTAGGACGCGCTTTGCATTTATCGGAAGCAAACGAAGTCCGCGACACGGCGCAGCGCATTTCCGCGATCTTGCTGAGGAATGATTCGCTTGATGAAAAATTACTTGACGGTGAAGGAAACAAACGCTTTAACTGTTAATGTACGTGAAAATAATAAAAAAATGGTTTAGAAATTTAATTTTTTAGTTTCTCTTAACACAAGCCTTGGTTATCAAGGACAAGCCACTAATGCAGATAACTCTCCAAATGGTATTAGGCGGAAAGTTCCTTTTCCTTTGATTTTCCGGTTAAGTATTGCTCTTCTAAATCCTCTGGAACAATAGATATTTTTCCGTCGCTCTCTAATATCGCCCATTTAACTTGTTCGAGTCTTTCCAGACCGGATATGTGCATCTCTGCAAAAACTTCATCGGGCGTTACGCGCTCTTTGTTTAATGTTTCTTCGATGAATTCTCCGTGACGGACGAGAACCGATGGCGTGTCGGCAATGGCAGCTTCAACTTTCTCAAACCGCTGCATCAAAACGGAAGTGATAAAGACAAGTATGAAAAGTGTCATTAAACCAATCATCGCATTGGTAATAGAGAAATCTTCTCTCATGAGCGCCTGTGAAACAATTTCAGGTATGAGCATCAGAGATACCAATTCGAGCGGAGAAAGCTGAGAAAACTCGCGTTTACCTAGTACTCGTAGCCCGATTACAATTATAAGATAAATGATTGCGACGCGAATAACTGTTTCCATAGTTTCTTAGGGGAATATGATTGTGCTGATGTTCACGTCAGCGCGAGAACCACGCTCGGTCTCAGCCGTAATGCTTCCGTTATGCCGACCATAATGCTCGCCTTGCAGCGAAACCGAAACGCGGCGCGTTTCGCCCGGCTGAATATAATTAAGCTCTACCTTGTAGCTGTTTTCGGTTACCTCTTTTACCTGCGGAGTGAACTGGGTCTCGGAAAATTTGGAAATATAGAAATGGTCAAAGGAGACAGTCAAAGCAGGTATAATTTGAGAGGAAGTATTTCGCAGCGAAACTTCAACCGGATTGACTTGTTTGTAGCGAAAGCGATTAGGATATTCAACCTGCATCTCAAACTCCGCGCTCGATGCGCTGACTTTATCAGCGCTTTCCCCAAACACCCCGAATAAAGCTAAGACGGGAATAATTAAAAATATCGGAATACCGATCAACTGAACAAGATTAAATTTAACTTTCCGAATGAATTCAGGCGGCTTTGGCGGATGCTGATTGTTGTGTTCTTCTTTACTCAAAGTCTTTACTCCTTTGTAAATCCGAAGTCTTACTAATTTATTTTTTTACGAAGGATAATACTAAAATAGCCTTTTGTTTCCAGATAAGCATTTTGAATTTAACATAACCGGTGCTGCATACCAAATTATTTTGACTACAAAGCAAAACCTCCGGGAATATACCTCGGGTGAATGACGCGCTCGATGAAAATTATCTCACGGCAAAGGAAACAAATGCAGTTACAGTCAAAGCAAACAAGGATTAGAAAAAAATAGAATCTTCTGGAAATAATAAAGCTGAGTTGCTATTATTTTAGAATAGAAAATTGTTTTAGCCGGAGTTTTGAAAAAATACCTTCCGATATTTTGGATTGGTATTTTTTATTGCAAAAAGAGGAAAAAAATCTAATCTGCTGCTTCAAATAGCTTGGTTATTAAAGAGCAATTTGGAGATAGAGGTTAAGTCAGGTTTGTTGTAAACCGGAATTTCCCGAAAAGGGATTACTGTCGAAAAAGGGGAGGGTCAGACAATGGGTAAATTTATCCTTTTATTAGTCTATTCGCTGATATTTTCTACATTTATCTTCGGTCAGGGAATAAAAAGAGATTTAAATCAGGTCTTTAGCAGATACAGTCTGGTGCAGCTAGACAAAAACGATATTTTGACCAGAGTTGAATCTGGGGAGTTGATAACAATACAGGACTTTGAATTTACTTTAGCCAGACATAACCTTTTAGCCGCGAACTCCAGCGTAAAAATAACGGGAGCAGGTAGCGAAAAGGCGGCTTCCACGGATGTTTTTACGTTTAAAGGAAAGTTAAGTAATCAAACGAATTCCGAAATAAGATTGTCAATTAATAAAACCGTAGAAGGATATTTTTTTGACGGTAAAAAGAGATTCTATATTGAATCGGCTGGGAAATTTTCTCGGCGGGCGAGAGATAATGATTACGTTCTTTATCAGGAAGGAGATTGGATAGCGAATGACGTTTTCATTTGCAGGAGCGAGAATAAGCTGAATTTAGGCAAACAGCTGGTAGAATCTAAAATTCAGAATGCCCAAGCATCCAGAGTTATTGAGGTCGCTACCGACGCCGATTATCAGTGGGTTACAGCCGCCGGCGGAGTTACTAATGCTAATAATGAAATTCTCGCTATTCTTAATATGGTCGAGGGAGTTTATGAAGCACAGCTCGGACTTTCGATAACCGTAACTTTTCAACACGCCTGGACAGTTCCCGATGCGTATCGTTCTACTGACACTTCACAATTATTAGCGACCTTTACTGCCTATTGGAACGCGAATTTTCCTTTCTCACAATACCGAAGAGACATAGCGCATTTATTTACGGGCAAGTTCTTTATGTCTGGCATAGCTTATATAGGAACGGCTTGCGTCAGACCGGACTCGGCTTACGGAGTAAGCGGAAGGTCTCTGGTCTTGCCGGGAAATTGGATTATAACTTCTCATGAAATAGCGCATAACTTCGGAGCGCAGCACGTCGAGGAAGGCGAGTGCATCAACACGATAATGAATGAAGTTGTTAATCTAAGCATTGTTCGTTTTTGTCCTTTCTCCGTAAACCAAATTCTTAATTTTGTAAATACATTCGGAAGCTGTCTGCATCAAGCGCCGGTTGTTCCGAATGCGAACAGGACGAAATTTGATTTTGACGGCGACGGAAAAGCCGACATTGCCGTATTCAGACCGGGTAACGGAAACTGGTATATATTACGGAGTCAGCAGGGACCTACAAACGCCCCTTTCGGTCAAACCGGGGATATTCCGGCATCCGTAGATTATGATGGAGACGGTAAAGCGGACTTAGCCGTGTTTCGTCCCTTAACCGGAAATTGGTTTATTCTGAATTCGAATGGAGTAACTGGCATTTTACAATTCGGAAGAAACGGAGATATTCCCGTCTCGAATGATTTCGACGGGGATAGAAAAGCCGACTTAGCTATCTATCGTCCTTCAGTCGGCGAATGGTGGTATTTGAGAAGCTCTGATGGAGGCAATCGCGCTTTTCAATTCGGGACTTCCACAGACAAACCTATTCCCGCCGATTTTACCGGAGACGGCAAAGTTGATATAGCATTCTTTAGACCTGTTTCGGGAGAATGGTTTGTTTTAAGAAGCGAAAACGGAAGTTTTTATTCCTTTCCATTCGGAGCTAACGGCGACATTCCCGCGCCCGCAGATTTTGACGGCGACGGGAAAGCAGACCCTGCAATCTTCCGACCTTCGACCGGAACTTGGTATATCATACGCTCTTCGGGCGGGACAACTATCGTACAGTTCGGCGCTGCTGGAGACATACCTGTCGCAGCTGATTATGACGGAGACGGAAAAGCGGATATAGCTGTTTGGCGAGAAAGTAACAGGAATTGGTATATAGCTTATTCATCGGGCGGATTTTCAGTCGTCCAGTTCGGCGCATTCGGGGATAAGCCAATTCAAAATACCTTTGTCCCTTAGATTCTGTTAAATAAGAGCTAAAACTTCTGTTCTGTTTTGCTCTAAAAAGGTTTTTGCATATAAGGTTCGGCTGTTCCAAAGTCATATGCTCGGAAAGGTTTAACAATGCGCTTATATTGTGCAATTTCCTTTAAGAATTTCTATTAATTACAGTATTAATTCAGAAATAAAGAATTTCGACAAAAAGCGGATTCGCAAATTGGAACTTCCCATTGATTAAATATTTACTCTGAAGGTAAGCGGACAACTAAACTTTTGAAACTCAATTGAGTTAAAAGGGCGAAGGCTCGCTTGCTTTTGACAATCAAAGGGGGCGTGTAGGTTAAATAAATTGTCTTTTTGACAAAACTTTTACCCTCGCGTCTTTGTCAAAATATCGTGGGTGAGGGCTTAAAATAGTAATTTGAGCCAGCAAGCTTTTACTCTCTCGCCTGCGCGTTAAACCAAAAAGCCCGGCTTTGATTTATCTTTCGATATTTCAAAGCCGGGCTTTTTTG
>DATHTS010000682.1:0-15661 GCA_035462935.1 Pyrinomonadaceae bacterium | reverse complement strand
TCAGTCGAAAACCCATCACTGTCGAGTTTTAAGTCTCAATCGAGTTTAATAAATTTTCGGTTCACTTATATATGCGAAAAAGGAGTGAAATCTTACAGGGATTTTAGATTTTTGTGATAATTTATTTTCACAGGAGAAACTCCTATGTTTGATGATTTGAGTTATAGATTAAAAACGAAGGCTTTAGGCAATCAGTTGGTAATTGCTGTAGGAAGTTCTTGTTCAAATGATAAATACTCTATTCCGTCGCTCGCAGAGGAAATCATAAGAACATTTAACATCAATTTCACTGTGGAGCATCGCCATTTTTTTTTCGATAAGTGGAACGATCTTGTTGCAGAGGCGGAAAAAGTTGTTAAAAAGTCTGATCTGATTAAATTCGTTAGAGAGAAAGTTCAAGACGCAAAACCTGAGATTATCCATCGGAAGATTGCCGCCGTTCCAATATCAAATTTTATTGATACCACATTCGATAGATCGCTGTATAAGGCTTTAATTGAAGCGGGAAGAAAATCAATTCTGCACGACTGGAGAAACAGCCAGGCAATGGGTATTTGGAAGCAAAGTAACCCGGAAGAACCAAATATCTTTTTTATGTTGCCGCCTCTTGATGACGAAAATTCTTTTTGGGGTATATATGAGCATACAAGTAAAAGTAGCGGTTTCAATTTAATACAAATTGAAAATGTCAGGGATATGCTTATAGATAAAGACCTTGTTTTGATTGATTATCCCGCTCAAGAAGCCGAGTCTATTCTGCATCTTTATCGTTTGCATATTACAACCGGAAAGATAGTCAACTATACTACTAAGAACGGGGATATTGAGTATTGGTCTTTTTGCGGTGCGATCTTCAAAAACGAACCTCCCGAAAACTTGATAGATAAACTATTGCCCGTTGAAGAGAGGGAATACACAGCTTTTGACGGATTTATAGCCAATAGAACAATAGTTGACCTTATTAGAGAAAAGCCTTTTGATTGCTTTATCAGTTACTTTCACGGCGATAAGGATTTTGTTCGCCGGATGGAGCGGGATTTACATCTTAGAGATATTCACATTTGGCGAGATGATAGTGAAATCGAGATTGGAGATTCGATTTCCGGCAAAATTGAAGAAGGATTGCGCCAATCCTATGCGTTTGTGATTGTTCTCTCACCTGAGGCTCTTACACGCCCTTGGGTTAAAGAAGAACTTAAAGCAGCCTATGCACTAAGGCTTGCAGGAGAATTTAAGATTTTGCCGGTGCTTCATAAAGAATGTGAAATTCCTCCATTCTTGGCTGATTATAAATATGCTGATTTTAGGGAAGAAAAGAGATACCACGAGCAAATTGCACTGTTGGAGCGTTCTATTAAAAATGCAGTTAGGAAAGCCCGCGAGAAGAAATAAAAAGCGCCTCTCTTCTTTACGACGGCGCTCCGAAGCGTAACTAGGGCATATGCTGCGATCCCTGAATCGGCGAAAAAAGTCTCGTAACTTTATGGCGGGAATTCCGGCGATTTTTTGTTCTGATGTGATATTCATAAGTTTTGAGAAAATCCTTGAATTTCTAATTGTTTAGACAAACAATTCCGGGCAATCGGAAGAGATTGCCATACTGCGAGTTAATAAACGAGTGCTTCTTATATTATCTTAAAATTTTTGTGATGCAAGGAAAATTTTTATTTTTCTCTGTAATATAAGAGGGATTTTCTGCATATATAGTGAGAGGTGAAATCCTACCCAGAATATTGGTTTGGAAATCAGCTTTCAAAAAATCATTGCAATCAAAATAAATCTCTGATATTTTTGTTGCGAAGTTTTTCATATCGAAGCTCAATATCAAAGCCAATTTACTTCGATATGAACTTTTTAGAAAAACTCCAAGCCTTAGTAGCCAAAGCCGAAGAAATGAAAATTAAAATTAACAGGAGGAATCAATGAAACCATTTATCACTTATCTTGCGGCATTCGTTTTGGCGGTTTGCTGCTCATCAGCCATTTATGCCAAGCCGATGTTTGATTTCGACGGCGATAGAAAGACTGACCTTTCAGTTTATCGCCCGTCTAACGGAACTTGGTATTTATTGCAATCCGAACATGGGTATCATGCAAGACGTTTCATTCAATTCACACCGGCTCAAAAAATTGTTCTGGCTGATTACGATAGCGACGGAAAGACCGATATTGCTTGGATTAAAGATAATGTTTGGTATGTTTATCAATCTTCCAGTTCCACTTTAGGTGCGCATTCCACTTTCGGAATAGAAGGTGATATTCCCATTCCCGGTGATTGGGACATCGACGGAAAAGCCGATGTCGCTGTTTATAGAGAGGGTAAAAATCCGGGCGAACAGAGTTACTTCTATTACAGAGGCACTCTGAACAACCCGAATGGAAATATAACGTTTATTCCTTTTGGTCAATATGGAGATTTGCCTGTAATCGGTGACTATGACGGAGATGGGCGAATTGATCCGACAATCTTCCGCCCATCAGTTGGAGAATGGTGGTATCTCAGAAGCTCGGACGGCGCGAATCGAGCGTTTCAATTCGGGCAAAATGGAGACAAGCCGCTGTCAGGTGATTTCACGGGAGATGGAAAAACGGACATTGCCATATTCCGTCCGTCAACCGGAGAATGGTTTATCTTGAGAAGCGAGGACTATTCCTACTATGCCGCGCCTTTCGGAACTGCCGGTGATGTTCCGGTTGTCGGAGATTATGACGGTGACGGCAAAGACGACATAGCAGTTTGGCGTCCTTCGGACGGAAACTGGTATGTAGTGAAATCATCAGGCGGATTTTTTATTAACCATTTTGGTATGGATGGCGATAAACCTATTCCGGCGGTGTATGTCCCCTAAGATTCACCACAATTAACGAACCAGGGGCAGGCATTAAATTAAAGGAGCTTTTTCGAGAACGTATGAAAACCTCTCAACAACCTAATCTAGTTTCTGCTTTAAGCGGTTTTATCTGCTTTTTGATTCTGCTTTTTGTTTCACTAAGCTGCACCGAACCAACCTCTGAAATAGGGGATATTCCTTCTCCGCCAAAAACACCGCAAAACCATCAAAACAAAAAGGTCGAGCCAACTCCCGTTCCAAAACAAACCAATGGGGGCAGAAGTAACCGGTAAAGTCGTTGGAATAGCGGACGGCGACACGATCACGGTTTTAGATAATAATAAAAAGCAATATAAAATCCGCCTTCAAGGAATTGATTCGCCCGAAAGCGGACAGCCGTTTAGTCAGAATGCAAAGGAAAATCTCTCTGATTTGATTTTCGGCAAAACCGTCAAAGTTTTGATTTACAAAAAAGACCGTTACAATCGCTCTCTCGGAACGGTTTATCTGGACGGAAAGGACATAAATTTAGAGCAAATAAAGGCAGGCTACGCTTGGCACTATAAAAAGTATCAATCAGACCAAAACCAATCAGAGCGCGAGCAATATTCTACCGCTGAGACAAGCGCAAGAGCCGGGCGAATCGGTTTATGGCGTGATGCCGCGCCGGTTGTGCCCGAAGAATGGAGAAGCTGGAAAGCGTAGCGATACGGCAAAGAGTAAAACTACCCCAAATCCTCCGCCGGGCGTTGTAGTTCCTAGTGAATCTGGAAAGGTCACAAAAACTGATAACAAAGATCTAACCGTATATATCACGCGCACGGGCGCGAAATACCATCGAGCAGGTTGCCGTTATTTAAGCCGCTCGCAAATACCGATAAGTTTAAAGGAAGCAAAAGCCAATTATGATGCCTGTTCGATTTGTATGCCGCCAAGATGAACACTTTTGCAATAAAATTTATTTAAGGAGAACACAATGAAAATAATTACCACACTTGTATTTTGCTTGATTTTTTCAGCCTTTGCTTTTGGGCAGGATAAAGCACAAGTAAATCAAACCGCTAAACCAAAAACCGAATTGGAATTATTTCAGGAAAAATACGGAACTGTCATTGTTAAAAGTTATTCCAAAATCTCGCAGATTCGAGGGATAGGCGGAACTTTCCAAATTATGGCAATGGAGTTTAGAAATCCGAGCAATAACACGAAAGTCAACGGATTGGTAGTGGAGATTAACACAACTGACCGATATGCAAACTCTGCCCGATCATTTATTGAATATGATGAAATTGACAGCCTTATTAAAGGAATTAACTATGTTTCTAAAGTGGATAAATCAGTTACTTCACTTGATTCATTTGAGGCTCGATACAAAACAAAAGGTGATTTTGAGGTTGTGGTTTTTAATGATGAACAAGGAAAACTTGGTGTTGCTTTGTCAGTCGGTTCAATTGGACAAAAAACAATTTATTTGGAAATGGATGGTCTAAATAATTTAGTTACACAACTTCAACAGGCAAAAAATACTCTTAACACAGTGAAATAAAGGTTTCCTAGTTTTCTTAATTCAAACCTAATTTTTTCCGAAATCCTTTTTTTGTCGAGTAGCGCAGATAATTAACTTTGTAAAAATACCCGGAAATAAGCAATCAAATCCGGGCATTTTTTTTGATCTTAAAACTGATTTATTTTTCAGTTTTTCAGTTTTGATAATCAGCAATCTCTTTAAATTTAATATCTTTTCTGTTATTTTAGCCGAATGAAATTTTTATCTTTATTTGCGCTTGTTTTCTTTTTCTTTTGTTCCGCTGATGCTCAAACGGCAAAGCCAAGCCCGGAAGATGTAAAACTAATCGGCGAGCTTCAAACGGCAAAAAATAATCTCTATTATTGCTTCGATAATTACTGGAAAGACAAGTCTGCCGACAGCTTAAAAAACTTGACGAGTGCCAAGATTTGAGAAACGCCGAGCTTGCCGGGATTTATAGCAAGATTGCTAAACGCTCAAACGCTATCGAAATACTGCTCAGTATTGAAACAGGGGAAGCAATTTCAAGATCAAGAGGCGTTGGCACGTCAAGCACCGAATCAAGTCTCAAAAGCCAGACTGACTTGCAAAGAATTCTAGTTATCCAGAATCAAAGAATAATTGAATTACTGCAGCAGCTCCTCAAAAAAAAATAAACATTTTGAACTTTTTTAATATCCGCCCACTCGATTATGCTTCCTCAGTTACGCGATAGCCGCATAAATAAGTGTGTCCCACTCCGCCATACTGAATAGAAAATGTTATTGAAGATATTCCTGTAAGACTATTCGTAATATGGGCGACGGATTTATTAGCTGCGTTACCCGCCTCAACTTTCGGGTCAAATGTTTCGGGTGTTCCACTATTAACAGTTATTGTCAAAATCCTATCAGAACTAAACCTCTGTGGTTCGGCAAAAAACAATTCCAACGTATAGGTTTTACTTGTATCAAGACCAGAAATCGTTCGCGTAATTGCCGCGTCTGCTTCTCGGTAAACGCACGTTTCAAAGATGTCCTCTGGCACATCAGGAGTGAGCGTGTTGTCAACATCTCCGTCAAACACCCAAGGTGATTGAACTATTTCTGGCGATACGCCTGAATCTCCCGTCCAACCTGCGACACCAGAACTACCCATATTGACTCTTGCTACTACTGTCTGAATACCGCCGCCGGAAAGAGGCGCAAAATAAACATCATAATCTTTGGGCGAGTTTTTAGCCAAAACTTCGTTAGTTTGTCCGCCCGAAGGAATACCTGCCGAAACAACAGATTGGCTGTCGGCGTGAAGGTTGACAATTGCGCCCGGATTGATGCCGTAATAACTACTTGAAAAACGGGTTTCCACCGGAAGCATTGATGCGCCTGAGCCTTGTGTGCCGGGATTCGGTGTCACGCGGCACGGAAAGACATACGCGCCGTCAACCGTCGCGGGAGCGAGAACGTCCGTTAGCGTATATAAATCATCTTCAAACAATACCTGTTTACCTATCCAAACATCGGTTGGTTTATACTGCCCGGTAATATAAATCGTGCCGCCCCCCGTCGCGTCCGAAAAGCCGGAGTTAGTCAATTCCGCTTCATTGATATTAACGGTCTTTCCGGCTGTTCCGGCGGTCACGCCCGGTTCCAAGAAATTATTCGTAAACTTGTTATTAACGCCCGCGATGTTGGCAATGGCGGTTCCGTAAATATCCGAGCATTGCAAACCCTCGACCCGGAAGTTGCGACAAGCGGTCATATGCACCGCGCCGGAAAGCGAGCCTCTAACATTCCCGCCGAAAATGCCGCCGCCGTATATGCCGCCCAATTCTATCGGCGTGTGCATAATCGAAGGAAAATCTGTATTGCCGGGTCTGGGATTTTCTTCAAGACCGAAAACTTCCGGGTCATAGATGGAAATATTGCGAAGTTTCTGTCCGTGTCCGTTCTGGATTTTTATTGCCTGAATAAACACACTTGTCAGCGTGTGAACGCCAGTCCCGGCGGAAGTAAAAACAAGCGTCGCGTTGTTGACAAGGTTTTGCTTATATTGCGGCGGATATTGTAAATCGGGCGTTGCCGGATTGCCGTCGCGCCAGTAAGCCGCCAATTTCAGGCGATATTCGTCAACCGGAACGGCAAAATATCCCTCGTTAGCCTGTGACAATGTTCCGGTCAGCATCCCGGTCGTTTGCGGGTTCGTTCCCATAACGGCGGTTCCGATTCCCGTGCCGGTGGTTGAAAAAATCAGAACGTGACCTTTTTGCAATCCGTGCGGCGTCGGAAAAACAATCGTATTCGGATTGGTCGGGTCGGTTGAAAGTTTGACCATATCCGGCGTTATTGTAAGCCGTCGCAAATAGTTTTGCAGGTGGAATTTCGGCTTTTCAATCGTCACGCCGTTTATCTCTTCGCCGTAATGATTCGGCTCGAAATCCATAATGCAGGAGAACGAGAAGGTTTTCGCGCCCTTGTCAATTAAAAACACGGGTCGGATAAATTGAATGTTTTTCGCGCCGCCGACAATATCAAGCGGTTGGTTTGAGAAATCTATAAACGTGCAATCAATGACTTTAATGTCATAGGCGAAGTTGTTGCCGTAAGTCGCGCCGCCGTAGGTTCCGATTGTCAGGTTGAACGCCATACAGCCGATAAAGGTGATGTTTTCCGCCGAGCCGTGATGACAGTTGCCGAAAAACATAGTCGCGGCGGCATCGTCGGTCACAAAACCCTCGTCAATAATCGTAAAATCCTTAAAGTGAATATTTTCGTATCTGGCGGCAATATTGGATTCTCCCGCCGCCGCGCCGAACAAAGTCGTGTTATACGGCTCCGCCTTAATGCGAAAAACCGTTCCTTTTTCACCTATTGCTGACAGATTACCCTTGTTGGTTGTATTCCAATAAAGCGGCGGACTGTCGTTTCCTGACGGGTTTCCGTATTCGCCGTAGAAATTATTTCGATAAAATTCATTCGCGTTTACTAGAAACTCGCCAGCGCCAAACTGGAAGGTAACTCGGTCGCGCCAATGAACGGATTTATCGAGACGGCGCAGGTGGTCGGTTATCACCCCTGACGAATTGAGTGTTACTTTTGATTCGCAAACAATCGTTACTTCCTTCGGCATCTGGACAAGAGCGGTATAGCTAAACGCCGCCTGCAAAACATCAAGGCGTTTTGAAAGAGATTTGTTTTCAGTCGAATTGGTAAAAGCAACGATTTCACTGGAGATTTTATGAGGATAATTCGCGTCGTTGCCTTGAAAGGTGAGCTTTCCAATAGGAAAATCATAGAACAGCGGGCGCGTGTCAGTTGGATTGGTGATGCCGAGTCCGTTGAAGCGAAGCTCGCCGCCGGTCTGCCAGACAAATCTGCCTTTGGGCGACCGGAAAATGATATTGCCCGCCGGAACGGTTCTGACACCAG
This sequence comes from Pyrinomonadaceae bacterium, assembly GCA_035462935.1. Classification (GTDB taxonomy): domain Bacteria; phylum Acidobacteriota; class Blastocatellia; order Pyrinomonadales; family Pyrinomonadaceae; genus DATHTS01. Next base: position 7,895 of record DATHTS010000682.1, on the reverse strand, counting down.
AGATATTAACAAAGCCGTCAACTAAGATGCTTTTGTCCGTATTCGACTGCAAAGCGTTTACAAATTCCGTTTCCGTCGTTACCACAGCGTCATATTGGTCTAACATTTTTATTTTACCTCCCTTTTTCCGGTGCCAACTGGGTCAAGGGTAATTTATTTATTATTGCTTTCGACGATATAAACAAACCCAAAAGTTGTAATCGTTTTACACATTCTAACGATACTACCTGAAACTTCGCAACTTCTCTGACGTATTTACTTTTTTACTAAGAGGGGCTTAAACAGACTTTTGCCGGTCTTATAAACAAAAATCCTACTTACCCCGCTTTCGTTTTCAAACGAAACGGAAAAAAAGCAGATACTTTCTAATTGACCAGCAACGTTTTGAAGTCTAAGAAGCTGTTTGAAAACTCATAAAGGTTTTAATCGGCGAAGCATCAGACGCGTCATTGCTATCTGAATCATTGTTTCGCTTGTTCTTGTAAATCGTTCGTAGTCTTTTGATAATCGCCGATGATTACTAAGCCGGCGAAAGTGCGCTCAACCACCCACCGTTTCGGCAACACCACAAATCCTTTGACATCATCGGAACGTAAGACGACTTCCAAGCAATATCGAAATCTTGCCTTGACCCATTCGATAACTTCTCCGCGATAACCGCCGTCGACCCAAATTTTCCGTAATTTCTTGCGGTGAACGCCAAACGAGCGCAGCAATTTCTTCAATCCGTCACGGTCTTGGACACAAGCCGTCGTCACGACGACCACCATCACCAAGCCGAGCGTATCAACCAGCAGATGTCGTTTTCTACCCTGAATCTTTTTGCCAGCAATCAAACTTCTCTTATGCGCTTCCCCACGCTTCAACTTCTACTAATCTAGCGGCAAACGGCGGGGTAGTCAGACTTTACCGAATCCTAAACCTTTGCTAATATACAACTAAAGGGGCGAACATCTTTCGAGATTTTCGCTCTTTTTTTATTTTAAACTTATGGACAACGAACCCCCGAACACAAATCCGAAAGGATGTTTAATATTTACACTTCTACTTCTCGCCGGATTACTTTTTATAATCCTAAGCCTGCTCGACACCGGTAAATAATTACTCTTCCGTCAGCCGATAACCGTGAACGGAAGGATTAAACCCGGCGGCTTGCTCAACCGAGAAGGTGAGCGTTGTCAGCCCGGTAATTCCGGTTTCAACATATGCTATACCTTTATTATGCCCGCCCGCTACTGCTACCGGGTCGTAATCTTCTGCCACTAATTCCCCGTCAACGGTGATGTTATACGGCGGGTTTCCGCCGACACCTGACGGTTGGATAAAGAATATTTCCAGCTTGTAGCTTTTTCCCGCATCCAGACCGAGAATTGTCGCACTAACGGTTTTATCCGTCGTGTCGGTGACATAGGAGACATAGATTGCTTTGGGAACATCCGGCGTCAGCGTGTTATCCACCGCTTCTTCGGCTATCCAGCCTGTAAGTGATTCTTCCGTCCCCGAAATTGCGTTGTTTGTCCAGCCCGCAACCGAGTTGCCGCCCATATTGACCTGAGCGACGATAGTTTTAATGCCGCCGCTTGAAAGGGTTGCAAAGTAAAGGTCGTAATCAGCATCGGACGCTTTCGCCAATACTTGATTAGTCAAGCCGCCTGTCGGAATACCGCTTTCGACCACGCTGTTTGAATCGGCGTGAAGGGTAACGATTGCTCCGGGATTGTTGCCGTAATAATTTGATGAAAAGCGGGTTTCCGCCGTTAGAGGCGAACCGCCCGAACCTTGAACGCCCGGATTCGGAGTAACACGAATCGGATAGGCGAACGCGCCATCAACGGTCGTCGGCGGAAGAACTTTTTTAACGTTGTAGATTACGTTGTTAAATAACAGTTTTTGTCCGAGCCAATGCACCGACGGTTTCCACGTTCCGCCCATACTGGCATAGATCGTCCCGCCGCCGGTATTGCTGGCATCGGTCGTCGCGTCGGAAAACGCGCCCATTTGCTGTTCGATTTCACTGATGGAAACCGATTTTCCGCCCGTGCCGCCCGTGCCGCCCGGTTTAAGACGGTTGCCGACGAAATCACAATCTATATTGGCGTTACTGACGATTGTCGTGCCTAAAATATCCGAGAATTTCATTCCCGAAACTTGAAAATCCCGGCAACCGCTCAGTGACACGCCGCCCGAAACCGAGCCTTCAATCCGTCCGCCAAAGATGCCGCCGCCCGCGATGCCGCCGATTTCGATAGGCGTGTGAAGCCTCGAAGGAAAAGCGGTATTGTTCGGGTCTGAGTTTGCCTGCAAACCGATAATCACCGGATTGTAAACTTCGATGTTGCGAAGAACCTGCCCGCCGCTTCCCTGTAATTTCATCGCCTGTATGTGCATCGCTGTAAAAACGTGCGTTCCCGTTCCGGCGCTGGTTAATGTAAGCGCGGTTTCCGCCGCCATATTTCGCTTGATTTTAACGGCGTGAAGCCAATCCGTGTCGGTTGAAAGGCGATACAGCACAACCAATTTTAATCGGTAATCGTCAACCGGCAATGCGTAAATCGCGTCTTCCTGAATAGTGCCGGTCAAAGTTCCGGTCGTCTGCGGGTCGGTGACGGGAGTCCCGATGCGCGTTCCGGTTGATGCATATTCAAGCATCTGCCCTTTGCGGATACCGTGCGGCGTCGGGAAGACGATCATATTCGCGTTTGCGCCCGAACCGTTTAGATGAATCATATCCGGCGTGACTTCCAACCTCCGGTAATAATTCTGCAAATTAAATCGCGGGTTAAAAATACGAACGTCCGAAATATCTTCACCCCAGTGATTCGGCTCGAAATCCATAATCGCGCTGAATGAAAACGATTTCGACCCTTTGTCGAACATAAATGTCGGGTTTACGAAATCAATATTTTTCGCCCCGCCGACAATCGAAAGAGGTTGGTTGGCGAAATCAATAAAGGTGCAATTCTTGATACGGATGTCGCGGGCGTGAGCGTAATTGTAAGCCGCCCCGCCGTAAGTGCCGACGCATAAATTAAATGCCATACAACCGATAAACGTTATGTTTTCCGCAGAGCCGTGATGACAGTTGCCGAAAAACAGGCACGTTGCCGCATCGTCTGACACAAACCCCTCGTCAATAATCGTAAAATCCTTAAAATGAATGTTCCGGTAGGTCGCCGCCAGATTAGCTTCGCCCGAAGTTCCGGCAAGACCCGAATTATAAGGATTGTCGCGGATGCGGAAAACAGTTCCTTTTTCTCCGGTAAATGCGCGGTTGCCTTTGTCGGCTGCGACCCAGTAAAACGGCGTCATATTCGTTCCCGCAGGATTACCCAAAACCGTGCCGTCGCCCAACGTGCGCGTCCATTCATTCGTCGCAATTAAAAACTCGCCCGCGCCGAATTTCAGGTGGACTTTATCGAGCCAGTGAACAGCCTTGTCCATTTTGCGAAGATGCTCGGTGATATTGCCGGAAGCGTCTAAAGTAACTTGGCTATGGCATTCAATCGTGACATCCTTCGGTATTTGCAGAGAAGCCGTCCATTTAAACGCCGCCTGCAAAACGTCTAATCTTTTGGCGAGCGATTTATTTTGAGTTGAATCGGTAAAGGCTACTATTTCACTTGATATTTTGTGCGGATAATTCGCGCCGTTGCCCTGAAAGCTAATCTCGCCGGGCGCGTAATTGTAAAATAAAGGAATGTCCGATAGCGGATTTCTCAAACCTTTTCCGTTAAATAGAATCGTTCCGCCCGTTACCTGCGCTCCCGCATCCCAGTCGAAATAAGTATCAGTCGGGACAATCAAATCAGGCGTATCGAATTCGTCTAAATCATAAAGCCCGTTTTTTAATAAAATAGTCTTGGCGGAATCAACCATTAAAGCCTGTTCAAGCTCGACGGTAGTGGAAACGACGGCATCATAAACGATTTGCCCGCCGCCCGGTTCGCCCGGCTCAATAGCGTTTAATTTATCCTTTACTGCCTGTGCGAGCTTCGCTTCGGTAATCGTATCATTGGCGATTTTTGCATTCGTAACCGCTAGATTGGCTAATTTGGCATTCGTAATTGAGCCGTCCGCCGGGTCGCCGCCCGGTATCGTAAAAGAGATGTTTGAGCTTAAAGTCTTTTCTTCGCCGTTGATGGTGATTTTCCGCGTGTTCGGAACTTTTTCTGCCAGTGCCTCATTCACCTGTGACTTTGTATGGTAACGAAAATCACCTCTCGTGTTAGTGAGATACTGCGGATGGTCGTCGGCGTTCAGCCCTGAAAGGTTACTGTGAACCGTTACGCCGCCTGCCGTGTCATTAGTCTTGGCGATCTTTTTAATTTGACCATCTTCAACGACAATTCTGAAACCGGCATCATCAAGCGATGTGTCAACGGGAATTTCATTCTTAAATATTTCTTCTAATTCAATAGGCATAATTATTCCCCTTAAACCTCGATAGTATCTGCCCAAACTTCTCTTTTCTTTCGCTTTAGCGCATCTTCAAAAGTAAATTCAACGTCGCATTTATCAATCATTCTTTTGAGGTCTTTAACCTTCAGTTCTTTGGCGAAAATGCCGATCTTGGAATGCTGATGTATTTTCGGCTGGCTGAAAATCTTTTGCTTTACACTTTCAATTGCAAGTTTTTTACTTGTCGAGCTTATAAGGGAATAGCCGTCGGTTAGATTTATGCTGAATTCCCCTTCTTGATTAAGCATCGGCGTATATGCAAACCAACCGATAATGTAATGTTTAATCTTTCGTTTCATAGTTTTTAATCCCTGTTTCTCACATATTGAATACCGTTGTAAATATCGCCTAAATCGTAAATATCCTGTTTGACCTTTTCAATGATAAATCCAGCGTCATTTTTAATAGTTACAACGCTTTCAAGAAGAATTTTTCGCGGTTCGGAACGTGATTCGGCAGGCGATTGGTTGCGGTTTATTTCAATAATTTTAAGTTCATCGCGCCGCTTTTGTTCATCGCTTTGCCTGTCTCTGCTTATAGAGGAGTCGGCGGTTTTCTCTTTGTTGAAACTGTCACCAATCGCCGCCCGCATACCGATAGCGCCAAGCGCCGCGCCGCCTGCAATCAATCCGTAAGTTTTAGCCGCCGCGAAAAACATCGCCGCTTGCTGTAATCCCAAAGGATTAAACGGAAAACTAGCCGCCGCCATTAAACCTTCAGCAAGAGCAAAAATAGCTTTTACCCCGGCTTGTATGGCAATGCTTGAAACGGTTGCCGCCGCAAGCTGGACAAGTGCTTTTGCGCCGCCTTTTCCGGTTAAAATCCATTGAGTAAGAAGGTCTTGACCGGCGGAAATAAGCGAGTTGATAGCCGCGCCCGCTACATTTTTCAGGAAGTCGTAAGAGCCTGCTAAAGATTCAATCGCCTGTTTTTGTTTTTCCGCAGCATCAACCGTCGGGTCAGTAATTATGGCGAGATCACCCATTAAATCGCCAAACAGACCGCCACCGAACTGCTCGCTTTTCGCATTTCTAATTCTTTCGGCGTGAGCGGCTTCGATTTCGGCTTTTGTGGCTTGAAACTGCTCTTCGGCTAAAAGACGCTCGTTGTTATAAATCTGTTCGAGTTTGAGCTTTTCCGCGTCAGCCTGCTTTTTGAACTCAACATCTTTTTTGGCGCGTTCGTCAATAAATTCAAACTCGCGCCTTTTCTGCTCATTTAAGTCATCTATTCTTTCTTTGCGCTTTCTATCGGCTTCGGTTTTTTCAAAGTCGGCTAACTGCCGGATCGCCTCGAATCGGTCTTTTCCCCCTAAAGAATCAACCGCATTTTGCAAAGTCTTTCTTTCCTGATCGGACCGGAAATCTTTTAACTTCCGCTCGGTTTCCATCAGCTCGCGGTTTAGCTCAATAAGCTGCTGTTTAAGGCGTTTTTCTTCTTCAAGGGATTTATTAGCCTGCTCCTGATTTTCCTTTCTCTGCTCGTAATAAGTTTGTTCGGCTAATTCCTTGAGTAAAGCCAATTCTTTATAAATCCGCTTTTCTTCATCCGAACCGGCTTTGACATACTGCAACTCTTCGAGAAGTTTATCTTTGCGGAATTTCAACAAGCCTTCGACAACATTAATATATTTGACTTTGCCGTCCTCGATTACCTCGAATATGGAGTTTTTTACGTCCTTGAAATCAGGCTTTTTAGTTGTGTCAGCGAAGATTGCATTAAGCCCTTGACGCGCTCTTTGCAGGTCGGCTTCGCTAATCAACCCTTGAGAAAGTGACAATTCGCGCTGTGCGATTACTTTTCTAATCGCCGCCTCTCTTAGTTCTATTTCCGCCTGAATTTCTTCTTTGATTTGTTTTAGCCGTTCGTCAGAGGTTTTCTTTTGCGAATCGGTAACGGTTTTTTGGACGCCTTCAAGTTCGCGTTTGATTTCCCGGTCAACTGATTTCAAATCATCGGCAAGTTTGAGGCGCAAGTTTTCCAGTTCCGTCCCGGATTTACCGGCGCTTTCAATTTCAAAGCCTTTTTGCAGAGCTTCTTTAGCAAGCCGGTTATACGCATTGACGTTTTTTAGAGACTCTTCTAAAAACTTTTCCTGCGTGATATTTCGATTTATAAACTGTTGTTCCCACTGCTTATTGCTCTCTTCAAAATCCTTACGTTCCGCTTCGAGAAGGATTTTGTTTTGCTGTGAGCGCAAAGACATTTCCTTTTTGAATTCGGCTTCGCGCTCTTTGCGCCGTTTTTCGGCTTCCTTTTTTGACTCTTCCTCATCATCGCCGGTGTTTTTTTTCTCATCATCCGGCGGGAACATCGCGTCTGTAATGACTTTGAGTTGGTTTTTGAGAGCGTTTCCCTGCCCGCGCTTGCGGAGATATGAGCCTAATTGCGCGACGGGGTGGTATTTCATTATTATTTCATCAATCCGCTCCATCGTTTCAAAGAATTTGCTCTGCTCAAGCTCGACGGCAAATCCTTTGGCGGTGTCGGCGGCGCGGCGCAGTCCAAGAGCAAAATCCCTCGACCAATCGGACACTTGAGATTTGTTTTTTATCAGCCACTCAGAAACACTCTTCGCCATATCGGTAAAGATAGGAAGAAATTCTTTTCCGATTGTGTATTTAATGCCTTTGAACTGCGCGTCAAGCTGCACGAGCATATCGCCGAACTCGTCAGCCGCCCGCGCGTCTTCATTAGTCAGCACCAAGCCAAGACGCTCCGCTTCTTCTCGAAAGGCTTTCAAATCGCCTTTTGTCGCGTTGATAGTTACGATTAAATCAGCCCCGCTTCTTCCGAAAGCATCCTGCGCGGCGGTCATCTGCTTTACTCCCGGCGGAAGTTCGTAAATGCGCTTAATGACCTGAGCCAATGCGCCGTCAAGATCGTTAAGAGCTTTTTTAGGATCAATTCCGAGACGCTCAAGTTTTTCTTTCGCCTCATCCGAACCGCGCGCGGCTTCGCCTATTGTTTTTGAAAATCTGGCAAGTCCGCCGGTTATCTCTTCCAAGCCTTTTCCGCCCTGCTCGCCCGCATATCTTAAAGTTGATAATGTTTCCGCCGCCAATCCGGTTTTTTCCCGCGCGTCCTGTATAGCCGAGCCGTAATCGGCGGCTTGCTTGGTAAGCGAAAAAGCGCATATCCCGCGCCGGTAGCTAATGCGCTGATGCCCGCTATCGCCGCTCCCGCTATTGGTAAGGCTTTTGAAAGTGCAGCCGTTTTCTCCGCGCTTAAACCGATGCTTTGGGCAAAGTCTGTGAGGCGGTTTTTGCTGGCATCGTCTATAGCGTCAAGCTCTCTTACGACATCCTTACGAAACTTCGCAATTTCCGGGCTGGCATCGTTTTGAGCTTTTAATTTGAAAAGAAGGCTTACAGAAGAATCACTAAACGCCATTTCTAACCTCCGAGGTTTTTACCAATGCCGAACTTCGCCGCTTG
>DATHTS010000681.1:0-3275 GCA_035462935.1 Pyrinomonadaceae bacterium | reverse complement strand
CGGAGAGGTTTCCGAGCAAAGATTTGACGGTTTTCGGAGTTTGGGAAAGAATTTCGACTGCTTGCGAAAGTTGAAAATCCATAAAATTATTTTGGTTGAAATTGTTTCTTTTCGCGCTTTGCGCTCTTAGCGTTAAAATATCTCTTAACCGCTAAGAACGCAAAGTTTTCCACAAAGGGCGCGAAGAGTTGTTCGCTTTCTGTTAATCTTCTCAAAAAGCCAGTTTCTTTTTAACTCGAATGTTCAAATCATTTCTATCAACGGCGACTCTGATATGTCCGGCAACTATCTCCTTTCCGGCATTTTGCGGATAAAATCCGAGCAGATATTGTTTTTTCAATTCTTCGGCGATGCTCTCAAAGGCTTCTTTTAATTTTGTAGCGTCTTTTTCGTAAAATCTGCCGGCGGTTTCTTCCGCAAAGAGTTCCAGCAGTTCAACTGTTAAAGGTCTTCTATTTCTCAAACCGGTTTGGGAGTTATGTTTTGTTCTGAAAATTATCGGGTAAAGCAGCGTGTCCGCTTTCTGAAGCGAATCGAGAACTTGCTGGGCGGGAATGCCGCGCCCGGTAACGACGCCGTCGGTTAAGACGATAATCGCTTTTCTGCCTTTTAACGGGGCAAAATAAGTCTGAATAACGCGAAGAACCGCGTCATACATATCCGAGCCGTTTATCTCTGTAACCTGTGTTCGATTAATCGCGCTCGACAACAATCTGCGGTCGGATGTCAGCCCGCTTAAAATCTGCGTTCGATAATCGAAGCTGACAATTAAGGCTTTGTCTTCCGGTCGGAGAACTTTGAGAAAATCGCGGGCGGCTTTTTGGATGTTGTCTAAAACATCCTTTGTGCTGTAGCTTGTGTCGAGTAGAATAGCGACGTTCATCGGCGCTTCCTCGTTGAAAAAATACTCGATGTCCTGTTTTTCGCCGTTTTGAAAGATCGAGAAATTATCCTTTTTCAAACCCGGAACGTTGCGCCCCTTTTTATCGCTGACCGTGAGCGGGATTGTTAAAAGCAGAGTATCAACTTTGATTGGAGTATCATCGTCCGAATCCTGCGCTTTAACGTTATTTGATAAAATGAGGAAACACAACAGAAACAAGGCGATTGTTTTTATTCGCGCTTTGTTTTGAATAATTCGGAAATCGTATTTAGTGAGCCAATTTTTCAGAGTAAGCTTCGTTTCCTTTGGTGATTTTGCATTTCTTTTCATAATTCAAGTCCTCGAAAAAATATCTTTCAAAATGAAGCGGTTTGAGTTAATATCAAGTTGGTTTCGCCCGGAAACCGGTTCAAGCAGTCAAATCTTTATTTTCTAATACTTTATCAAAATGCCGGAAATTGACGAAAGAATAGACCAACTGCATGCGAAATTGGAAAATCTTGTCAGAGCGCAGGAAAATTTCCAGCGCGAAATAAGCCAGATTCGCTATGAAATAAACGTTCTTCGCTCGGTTCAGCAAAAGCGCAACGTTCAAAGGCAACCGGAACCGCCGCGAAAACCGCCGATTCGTGAATACGTTCCGCCGAAAACTGCGCCGCCCGAAACGGAAAGCGAAAAACAAACCTATCAAACAGAACCGCCTGTTGCGGAAAATCAATCAACCGGCTATCAACAAAACCAAAATTATCAAAAAGCCGCAGACAATCAAACAAAAGAAACTTACACTTACCAACCGAACTTTTCTGAATCCTCCGCCAAATCTAATCTCGAAAAATTTATCGGCGAAAATCTGATCAGCAAGATCGGCATCGTCATTCTCGTTATCGGCGTAGCAATCGGCGCGAAATACGCGATTGACAATAATTTAATCAGCCCGCTGACGAGAATTATTATCGGCTACGCTTTCGGTTTCGGCTTGCTCGGTTTTGCCGTCAAATTAAAACCAAAATATCACAATTTCAGCGCCGTTTTGCTGAGCGGCGCGATGGCGATAATGTATTTTATCACCTTTTTTGCATACAGCCTCTATGAGCTTTTCCCGCAATCCTCCGCCTTTGTTTTGATGCTGATTTTCACTGTTTTTACGGTCGCTTCGGCAATCAATTACAACCGTCAGGTCATCGCGCATATCGGTTTGGTCGGAGCTTACGCGATTCCCTTTCTTTTGAGCGACGGTTCGGGCAGATACGATATTTTGTTCGGCTACACGGCGATTATTAACATCGGCATTCTGGCGATTTCCCTTTTCAAATATTGGAAACCGCTTTTTTATTCCTCGTTCATTTTCACCTGGGCGACCTTTTACGGCTGGTATCTTTTCGAATACAAAACCGCCGAGCATTTTAATCTCGGACTGTTTTTCCTGAGCGTCTTTTTCCTGATATTTTATGTTACATTTCTCGGCTATAAACTGCTTTCCAAAGAAAACGTCGCCATTGAAAACGTCGTTTTGATACTGGCAAACTCGTTTATTTTTTACGGCGTGGGCTATTCGATGCTCGACAACCGCGAGGGTTTTGAAAACTATCTCGGAATATTTACTATTCTCAACGCGGCGATTCATTTTGTATTCGCGTTTGCTATCAGCCGTTTGCGGTTTGGAACCTGGGATTTGATTTATCTGCCGGCGGCTTTGGTTTTGACGTTTATCACGATTTCCATTCCCGTTCAGTTTGAAGGCAATTTTATAACTTTAATCTGGGCGGCAGAAGCGGCGATTTTGTTCTGGATCGGGCGGACGAAACAGATTTCGCTTTACGAAAATTATTCTTACCCGCTGATGCTTTTGGCTTCAGTGAGTCTTTTCAATGACTGGCAAATTTTGTATCAGCGGTATTCCGATTGGGACAGCGCTCTGCCACCTTTTTTCAACCCGTATTTCGCCACGGCGATTTTCTTCGTCATTGCCTTCGCCTTTATTTATTTTATCCACCGCAGCGAAAAATACGCGCCGACCGCACCCGCAGATTTAATTGAAATTACAAAATACGCGATTCCCGCCATTTTGCTGTTCGCTCTGTATAATACTTTCCGCATCGAAATCGGCAATTATTTTCATTTTCAAGCGGTCAAAACCGCCGTTCCCGATTCGTCGGGTTCCGGTTATCCGCGGATAAATGACGCTCTCGGTTTGTTCAACATCGTCTGGCAGATAAATTACACGATGCTTTTTCTCACAATTTTGTCCTTCGTTAATATCAGAAAATTCAAAAATCCAATTTTGGGATTCCTAAATCTCGGTTTGAACAGCCTTATTTTGTTCATTTTTATCACCATCGGTTTATACGTCTTGAGCGAGTTGCGCGAAAGCTATCTTTTGACGGATGGTTCG
>DATHTS010000680.1:0-1652 GCA_035462935.1 Pyrinomonadaceae bacterium | reverse complement strand
ATAAGCGTCCCGCCGGCTGGGTAAGCAAAGTGCTCGTCATTAAGCTAACTGCCTGCGCGTCCGGGTGCGAACCCGGCGGAACGTGATAACCGGCAATAACAATTTGCGTGTCGCCGACACGACGGACAGTTACCTGCCGCTCGCCGTCCTGTGTCGGCTCGACCGTGTAGATTTCCGGCAGCTTGCGTTCGGGTTTCGGAATCACGCCGAAGTGCTTCTTAATTAGCTCCAAAGTTTTGGCTTCGTCGAATTTTCCGGCGACAATCAAAACGGCGTTGTCGGGTTGATAATATTTCTTGTAAAACGCCTGAAGCCGGTCAATCGGCACGTTTTCGACATCCGAACGAGCGCCAATTGTCGTTTTCCCGTAGTTGTGCCACTCGTAAGCCGTGCCTAAAACTCTTTGCAGAGTTACGCTGAACGGGTCGTTTTCGCCCGATTCCATTTCATTGCGAACGACTGAAAACTCCGATTTCAAATCTTTTTCTGAGATGAAGGAATTGACCATCCGGTCAGCTTCCAAATCCAAAGCCCATTCGAGATTGTCATCCGTCGCGGCGAAGGTTTCAAAATAATTCGTCCGGTCAAACCACGTCGTTCCGTTCGGACGCGCTCCGCGTGTCGTTAATTCCTGCGGAATATTCGGGTGGCGCGGCGTTCCTTTGAAAACGAGGTGTTCAAGAAGATGCGCCATTCCGGTTTCGCCGTAACTTTCGTGACGCGAGCCGACAAGGTAAGTAACATTGACGGTAATCGTCTGTTTGGTTTGGTCGGGAAAAAGCAAAACCCTCAAGCCGTTTTGCATCTGGTATTCGGTAATGCCTTCAACCGATGTGACGCGCTGAATGCCGTCCGGCAGTTTGACTTCGCTTTTCGCGGGCTGCGCCAAAGCCGAAAAGTTCAGCGACAAACACAGCGATACGATTAAAAGCAAAGATGCAGTTTGTTTTTTTATTTTCATTTTTTTACTCCTAAAACTTATCGAGAATAAGATTTCGATTTACGTGATTAAAACAGATTTCATTTCCAGCCTTTAGGAAAATAAATTATAGAAATGCCGGGATAAACAAAAAAAATAGGCAGAAATACCCGCTTTATTTCCAATCAATCTTTTTATCCTTGTAAGATTTACTTCAGGATTTATATTCAATGGATGAAAACCGCTCCGGTTTTTGGGTTTTTACATTAAAACACAAAAGCGTTTTTTTACAAACTGAAAACAACTTAAAGATACATTTAATCTGATGCTCTAAAGACGTTTTGCGACAAAATCCGGTTACAATTATTTTCGAGTTTTCTATTTCCGTTCCGATTATATGTCCGACAAAAACAATTTAAGTTCCTCGTCATCGTAAGGCAGTCTAATCAAACTCTCGAATTTGAAACCGATCTTACCGAGCAATTTCTCTGATCTCTCATTATCTTTTGTCGCAATCGCAAGAATACGCTTTAGACCTAAAACATCTCTGCCGTATTTCAAAACCGCTTCGGCAGATTCAAAAGCAAAACCCTGCCCGCCATACTGCGGCAGAAAAGCAAAACCGATGTCGGGTTCGGGCAAAGAATCGCGTTTTACAAATCCGCAAATTCCGACCGGAGTTTTCTCCTTCTTCAACTCGACCAGATATAATCCAAACCCAAAATTACTATAG
>DATHTS010000679.1:0-11258 GCA_035462935.1 Pyrinomonadaceae bacterium | reverse complement strand
CGCCGTATCGGGCGGCGTGTTGGACTGCAAAACCTGAATCGCGCCGCGCATCGCGCCAAGCGGATTGCGTATTTCGTGCGCGAGTCCGGCAGCCACGCGCCCGACCGCCGCCAGACGGTCTTTCCGCCGGATGTTTTCTTCCATCGAGCGAATTTCAGTTAAATCCTGAAAGGTGATAATCAGCCCGGTCTTCTCGCCGGTTTCGCTGAAAAGGGGCGCGACGTTGTAGCCGACGTGGACGGCGAAGCCTTCGGGATTGATTATGTCGGTTTCAAAACGCGGCTGCGGCTCGCTTGTTTCGACGGCTTGGAGCGAAAGGGCAATCGGCTGTTCGATATTGCCAAGAAGCATTGAAATCGGTTTTCCGAGCATTTCTTCGGCGGTGTATCCGGTAATTTCCGTCGCCGCCGGATTAAAAGTGTAAATGCTGCCTTCCAAGTCGGCGGTGATAAGCCCGGAGCGGATTGATTCGATGATTCGCTCGTGAAAAGCCCTGAGATTTGTCAAAGTTTTCCGCGCTTCCTTTAACTGCTCGCCCGAAGCGTGTCGGTCGGAAAGACGCGCCGCAAGCAATCCGACAACCAGAAAGGCGACATCGTGAAAGCTGATTATCTGGATTATTTTGGAAGTTTCCGGCGTGACGGAAAATGAGGGAATAATTCCCGCAACGGTTGAAATCGCCAGAAGCGTGAAAAGAAAAACGCAGCAAAGAGCGGTAAAAAGAGTTTCTCTGGCATTCAGGAAAAAGCTCGCAACGCTGATCAGGACGATATAAAGCGTGATGTAAGGCGAGGTCAAATCTCCCGTGCGCCAGATCAGCCACGTTATCAAAAGCGCGTCCAAAGCCAACTGCACGCGGATTTGCCAAAGATAATGGCGATTAAATCTCAGAACGAAGAAATAAACAATCGTCAGCCCGACGGAAATCAGAAAAACCAGAAAAAGCCCGTGCGGAAATTCGTCAAAGGATAATTTAAATTCACCGCTCTGCCAGAACCAGCTCATTATCAAAAGCAGAAAAATCACTAGCAAACGACCGATTATCAGCGTTAAAATCTTTTGCGTCTTTGCCGAATTTATTTTTTCGTCTAAACTATCCATATTTGTTGGGAAAATCAGATGAAAGAACACGAAGAAAACTCGCCGAAATTCGACCAGCGACCGTGGGGTAGTTTTACGGTTTTGGACGAAGGCGCAGGCTTTAAAGTAAAACGTCTGGAAGTTTTGCCGCAAAAGCGTCTGAGCTATCAGCGGCACCGCCGTCGCGCCGAACACTGGTTCGTCGTGCGCGGCATTGCTAAAGTAACATTAAACGACGTTGAAAAGCTAGTCAAAGCAGGCGAATCCATTGATATAGCCGTCGGCGACGCGCACCGCGTCGAAAATCTCGACGAAAAAGAATTACTCGTTTTTATCGAAACGCAGACCGGCGATTATTTCGGCGAGGACGATATCGAGCGGCTGGAAGACGATTTCGGAAGAACGGCATTAAGTGAGAACTGAGAACTGAGAAGTGAGAAGTAAAATCAGGTCGCCCGGTTTTTAGTTCTCATTTCTCAGTTCTCACCTCTCACTTATTAATCTCGCCGCTTCCAATAAATTCTCTGCAATTAAATCAGGCTTTTTTTCTAATTTTTCGATTTCCGCTTTTCCGTAGCCGGTTAAAACAAGCGCGGTTTTAATTCCCGCATTAAAGCCGGTTTCCGAATCAATCGCTTTATCGCCAATCATCCAGCTTTGGCTTAAATCAATATTAAAATCAGCCGCCGCCTGCTCGATCATCTGCGTTTTCGGCTTGCGACAGTTACAGGCGTCTTCCGCGATGTGCGGGCAGAAATAAATCGCGTCGAGTTTTTCAGCGAGTTCGTTTTGAAGCTTTTCGTGAATTTTTTCGAGCGTTTTCTCGTCAAAAAATTTGCGCCCGATGCCGGATTGGTTAGTGATTAAAATTGCCAGAAAACCGTTTTCCTTAAGAAGCAGAATCGCTTCGGAAGCGAAAGGAAAAACGCGCAAATCTTCCGCATTTGAAAGATAATTCGATTCCTCGCAAACTGTTCCGTCACGATCTAAAAATACGGCTTTTTTCATTTGCAAATTAATTTATAAGGCATTTTCCGTTATTGAGGTTTGAAAATAACTTATCAATTTATTTTGAGCAGGCTGATTAAGCCGAACTATCTCGAAATAAATTTCAGGGTACAGATAATCTTCGCCGCTTTCGTCAACAATTCGCAGATATTCCTTTGGGTCGTTTGTAAAGGGTTCGAGTATCGGATAAATTTTATTCGGCACAAACGAACCTTCGTCGCCATCTTCCAAACATAGTGCAAAGCCGATAATTTTCATAATTTAATCAAGCAGAAGTTTAATTTTCATTTTTCTCTTGCCGATTCCGTGGCATTCATACCAATGAAGTTCAGCCAAGCGAATCTCGCCGGTTAAAAGTTCGACGTAAGCCTGCCCCTTTAATTTTCGCCAATTCCTTCCGCCGTATTTTTGTCGCAAAAGATTCAATTCGTCAATCGAAAAACGCCGGGCAATAAGCTCGATATTGTTGATTGGCTCAATGAGCTTACGAAATTTTATCATAGATTCCGCTGGCGGGCGGCTAAAAGTTTGACTGCTTCCATAAAAACATAATCCGCCGAGATTCCCGTCATACAACGGTGATCAATCGGACAGTCGCGCAGCATACACGGCGAGCATTCGACATCTTTTCTGATAATTTCCGAATTCCAGGGCTGGGTTGTTTTCGGAATGGTCGGACCGAAAATGACGAGCGTTTTAGTTCCCAAAGCTGCGGAAATATGCGCCGGACCCGTATCATTGGTGACGAGCAAATCGCATAAACTTAAAACGGCGGCGGCTTCGGAAAGGGAAGTCGCGCCCGTTAAAATCACGGGCTTTTTTATGGATTTTTCCGCTGCTTCGAGCGAAACGTCGAGTTCGTCTTTCGCGCCGATTAAAACGACACTCAGGTTTAATTCATTTTGCAGCTTGTCATTGAGCTTAGCGTAGCTTTCCGCCTGCCAGCGTTTTGCCCGCGAATTGGTCGAGCCGGGACAAAGAGCGATTAAATTTTTCGACAAATCAACGCCGGATTTTCCTAAAAAATTTCGCGCCTGCTCTTTTCTGCCTTCCGAAACTTTCAAATCAAAGCGCGGCTCGTTTTCCCAAACTTTTGTTGTGCCGAAATAATTTTTTTCAATTTCCGCGACCAGATTCAGATAATAAAAAACTTCGTGCCGCTCGCTTTTCCATTCGGGCATTTCGACGGAATCGGTCAAAAGAAAACTTCTGCCCTCGTTTGCATAACCGAATCTTTTTTTAACTTTTCCGAGTTTGGCAACCAGCGCGGTTTGAAAGGAATTGGTAAAGAGAACGGCTAGATCGAAATTTCGCTCGCGGAGCTTTTTAGCCTGCTGAAAAACTGATTCGTTTGGCTCAATAGTTAAAACTTCATCAATAAAATCGACATCTTCAAAAATACCTTCCGTCCAATTTCGCGTGTGAAGTGTAATGTGCGCAACTGGAAAAATGCGGCGCAGCTCTCTTAGCGCGGGAATCTGCATCACCGCGTCGCCGACCCAATTTGTTCCCCGAACAACAATTTTCATTTATCATTTAACATTTAACATTTATCATTTAACATTTATCATTTATCAATTCTTTTTGTTAAATGATAAATGTTAAATGAACAATGTTCGAAGTCCTTCTTCGATGCTAATTTCCGGCTTCCAATCCAGTTCCCTCATCACGAGCGATAAATCGGTAACGTAATTCATCGGGGCGGGATTTGGCAGCGGATTTTCCTCGTCAATTACGGTTTGCAAGCCGAAAACTTCCTCCATTTTTGTAATCAGCTCGCGCAAGCTCAAAGCGTTCTGCCGACCGCCTCCGAGATTGTAAAGTCCGTGTCTCAAGGCGGAATCAGCGAAAGCCTGACAAGCCCGCGAAAAATCTTCAACGTAAAGCAAATCTCTTTTCGGTCTGCCGGCGGCGGGCAAACTTAAAGTTTCGCCTTTATTTATCGCTTCGGCGTAATGCGTTACGAAATTGGGCGTGTTTCCTTCCGAGGCAGGCGCGTAAACGGTCGAAAGACGGAAAATGCAGGAGCGAAAATTGTGTTGATGCGCGTAAAATTCGACGTATCTTTCGGCGATCAGCTTTGACCATTCGAGCGCGGATTGCCCGGAATAAAGCGTCGGGCAATTTTCGGGAACTTCGCGGTAATTATCGGCAAATCTGCCGTAAACGTCTTTTGTCGAGGCAAAAATAAAAACCGAATCTTCGCGCATTGCCCGCAGGAGATTTATCGTGCCTTCGACGTTGGTCAGGAAAACCTCTTCAGCCGAGTCGGGCGATTTGTCCAGAAGCGCGGCGAGATGAATCACAACGTCGTAATCCTGAACGGTTTGCGCGTCCTGCAAATTCAGCAAATCAAAACCCGAACGGCGCGAAAAATCGTCCGCGTCAAAAAAACGTCGAATATGCGCGCCGAGAAAACCGCTCCCGCCCGTCACCAGAATCTTCATAAATTATTTGTCGCCCGTCTTAATTGATGTATCGGCAAAACGTTCATTCTATTATATTCTATCGAATTTTTGCTTTTGAAACATAAAGTGGAAAATTTTGATTTAAAAAAATCAGCGCGAAGCCGAAAAGCCTCGCGCCGATTTTATGCGGGTTATGTCTGAAGATTGAAGGTCTAGCCCGCAGAAATAATTCCTAAATTTTCAAAAGGCGTATTCGGGGGAAAAGCCGAGCCGGTCGCCGATTTCCCGCAAAAGATGACGTTCCTCGCGCCGGATGCCTTTCCTATCGCGCAGCAAACCGATGTTGGTCGAGACGCGGGCGACTTTCAGACAGCCTTCGAAAACGGCTTCGCGCAATTCCTCGCTTTGTTCTTCGGGAATTAGTTTCAGCCAGTCGGCGAGAATATCGTTAGCGTGAGCGAAAAACTCATCCGTCGGGCGTTCATCACACCAATTGGAAAGCGCTATGAAGGCTTCATCATCAAAATTCATCCGCAATTTAGCGACAAATTGTAAAATCGCGCGGCGTTCGCCCGCCTGCAAAAAGCCTTCAGCCCAGGCGACCTGCACCAGTGGAACTGCAAACAGAAGCGGGAGCGTATCACTGTCGTAGCCGAGCTCAAACCATTTATCAACCACAAAATTCGGAATTTCAAAATCCATTTTCATCTCTGTTTATTCTCCTTTTTATAAAGCGGCAGCCGCGTTTTGACCTTTTAATCTATGAGCGATGTCCTTGACGGCGACGATTTCCTCGTCGCAGATGAGCGGACCGCCGCCGTAATGATCAAGGCTGCCGCCGGACGCTTCGGCAACCAGCGTGCAGTCGGAAAGCAAATCCAGACGCTTTAGAGTTTTATCGTCGGCTGAAAGCGTTTGCAGCTGCCCGTAAAGTCGCTCCAATAATTTGTCGAAAAATTCATCGGACGGGGGAAATTCCAGCCATCCGGACAATCGCCGGTAAGAAGCGGTTCCGGGTTTGACGCCCTGCCGCGACGCCGCGTCGAAAATCACCTGCCGCTCGCGTCGGGTAACAAAACCCTCAGCCCAAGCCACTTTTACGAGCGGAACGAGCGGAAGCAAACCGTCTAAATCTTCGTCATCTGTCGAAAACGGCGCGTCTTTTGAGTATTCTGCGTCCGGCGTAGAAATCGGCTCCATTATTTCAACGAAAGTTTCTCCGATTTCCGGCGCGACCAAATCAGGTCTCTCTGCTGCTGAAAGCTCTGCTTTTTTCAATTCTTCCATAATTTTTTCCAAAACCGATTGTCCGTCGCTGCAAATATGTTTGCCGCGCAGAAAATCGTTTAATCTGTTCGAGCTTAGCTCGGCTATGTAACGCGCTTGAATAAGTGTCGTAAAAATTACGGTCTCGCGGTCGTCGCCGGGCAAATACCGTAAAAGCGAATGCCACCTTTCCCACGACCGCTCGATGCGCGCCGGGGCTGGGCGAGAAATCAAGGAAGACATCAGATCGCAATAAGCGATCTCATCCTTAAGTAGCCCGCAGGTTTCAGCCGCCTGCAAAATCGCTTCCGTCTCGCGGCTGGTAACCTGACCGTCAGCCCAGGCGACCTCGACCATCGGCATCAGCGTCAGCAAAATCATCTGCTGGCGGCTGCCGATTTCAGACGATAATTTGTCAAATTTCCAAATACCAACTTTTCGGAGCGTTTTATATAATCGCTCATTTTGGACTGCGAAAGCCTTCTTAAAATCCGTCAGCTGGAGATACTCGTCCATACTGTGACGTAGAAATGTATTCATAACCGCTTGCTCCCCTCCCTTGAAAATTTTTGCTCGTCAGCCCCTGTTTGAAAATTAAGCGGCTCAAATATTTCCGAGTTCTAATCAGCCTTTGTTAGTGAAACCAACTCCTGGTAAACCGTTTAGCCGGTTTTGCCTGCTGTCTTTCGCACCCGTTAAGCGATGAGCCGCCTTTGCTTGGAGGATTAAAAACTTAACCCGTGATCTATCGGAGTAATCACTTTTCCGTCCACGTGAATTACGCCGTTTTCAAAAATTTGCCTTAAGCCGCTTGGATAAAGCAAAATTTTGTATGACGCCGAACTTATATCGCAAGTCTGATGCCAAATTTCCGCGCGGCATCATTTGTGCCTTTTTATTTTCGGACGTTTCGGATTAATTGTTAGGAAAAGGAAACTTTGGACAGCCGATTATTGGGCGCGGAAAATAAAAGGCGAATTTCGGAGTTTTGATTTTTTGTGGCAAATTTCCACAATCTTGTAGAGGTTTGCTACAATTCCATTTCGGATTTGGGATTTGAGATTGCGGATTTACAAAGACTCGATTTAAGCCGTTTCGGTTTTATCGGAAAACAGCAATTTTCCCGGAAAATAAATGAGCATCGGCACAAAACTGATTTTGCTTTTAACGCTGACGGTCGGCGCGGTGATGTTTTTTGCCAGTTTTCTGTCGTTGCGTCAGCGCGAGGCGGCGCTGGAAAGCGCTCTGCGCGACGAACTTCGCGCTCACGCAGTTACTTTGCGGATTGCTCTGGAGGAAAACTACGACGACGGGCGGGTTGATGAAGCGCGGGAATTAATTGACCGTCTGCGGGAAAACAGTCGTATTTATGTGGTTTTGCTTTTCGATGAAAAGGGAAATCCGCTCGAATTTTCAGGATCGAAAATAGAAACGGTTTTCCTCAGTCCGCCGGAACTTGAAATCGTTTTGCAGAGAGCCGAGCCGGTCGAGTTTATCCGCGAAGTAAACGGCAGCAGATTTTTATCCTTGATTTTACCACTTCGTTTTTCCGAAGAAAGAACGGGCGCGCTGGAAATGATCAAGCCGCTCGCGCGTATCGAAGACGATATTGCGCGAAGACGAGTCAACTGGATTTCGATCACGCTTCTCCTGCTCGCCGTAATTTTTCTGGTGGTCGTAGTTGTTTTGAGCCGGAGTCTTTCAAAACCTTTTCAGGCATTGCTCGAAGGAGCGCGGGCGCTCGGACGCGGCGACCTGGCTTACCGCGTAAACGTGCCGAAAACGCGCGACGAGCTGGCGCTTCTGGCGGAGGAATTCAACCGGATGGCGGATAATCTGGAAGAGCAGCGCCGCGCTGCCGAAACCGAAGCGGAAAACCGTCTGGCTCTGGAGCAAAAATTGCGGCACTCCGAGCGGTTGGCTTCGGTCGGACGGCTCGCCGCCGGGATCGCGCACGAATTCGGCGCTCCTCTAAATGTGATTGACGCCCGCGCCGAGCAGCTTTTGGAAAAACCGGACGCGCCGCCGGAAAAGCGCGAAAGAAACTTAACAATCATTCGCCGGCAAACCAAGCGCATTTCGCGCACCGTGCGGCAGTTGTTAAACCTTTCGCGCCCGTATAACTTTCGTTTCGCTCCGGTCGTTATAAACGAATCTCTTGTCGAAACGCTCGAAGAAATCGGGCGAAATTTGAAAAAATCGAATATCGAAGCCGAGTTTTCGGCAAATGGAAATTACACGGTTTCGGCAGACCGATATTTTTTGCGGCAGGTCTGGCTCAACATTTTTCAAAACGCTTCGCAGGCGATGCCGGACGGCGGAAAATTATCAATTGAATGCTCCGGCACAGAGCGTGAAGACGGTAATTTCGCCGTCGTCCGCGTTTCCGATACGGGAAAGGGAATCGAAGCGGAACATTTCGACAAAATTTTCGATCCTTTTTACACGACAAAGGACATCGGCGAGGGAACGGGTTTGGGATTGGCGGTGGCGCATCGAATAATTGAAGAACACGGCGGCGCGATTGAAGCCGCCAACAACGCGGAAGGCGGCGCGACGTTTTCGGTTTATCTGCCGCTTGCGAACGAGGGAAAAAAATGAAGGAAAAGGTTTTAATTGTTGAAGACGACCGGGATTTGCGCGAGCTGCTCGAGGAAATCTTCGCCGACGAAGATTTTGAAGCCGTTTCGGCGGAAAACGGAAAACGCGCGCTTTCTTTTATCGAAAACGAGCGGGAAATGATTGATCTGGTCGTAACCGATGTGCAGATGCCGGAAATGAAGGGTGACGAGCTTTTGCAAACCGTGCGGCGCGAGCGGGCGGAAACGCCTGTTATCGTGATTACGGCTTTCGGCTCGGTCGAGCAGGCGGTCGAGATGGTCAAAAACGGCGCGTTTCAATACCTGACAAAACCCTTTCAAACTAAAGAATTGCTCGCCGCCGCCAAATCCGCCCTCGAAGCAACCGAGCCGCGACGCGCTCAAGCCAGAATTCGCCGCGAGCAAACCGCCGCGCCGGATAAAATTATCGGAGCGTCGCGCCCGATGCGGCAGCTTTTCGATTTAATCAATCGCGCCGGGCGCACCGCCAGCAGCGTTCTTATCACGGGCGAGTCGGGAACCGGAAAGGAACTCGTCGCCCGCGCGATTCACGAAGCGTCGGAAAGAAAGGGCGAATTTGTTCCCGTCAACTGCGCGGCGATTCCGGCGGAACTCGTCGAATCCGAGCTTTTCGGGCACACTGGGCAAGCCTTCACCGGCGCGCGAGCCGCCCGCGCCGGATTATTCGAATCGGCTGACGGCGGCACGATTTTTCTGGACGAGATAGCCGAGCTTTCGCTTCCGGTTCAGCCGAAACTTTTGCGCATTTTGCAGGAAGGCGGCGTTCGGCGCGTCGGTTCGGATCAGGAAAAATCGGTCAACGTGCGCGTCATTGCGGCGACGAACCGCGATTTGGAAAAAGAAGTCTGGGAAGGACGTTTCCGCGAGGATTTATACTGGAGAATAAACGTAATTCATGTGCGCGTTCCGCCGCTCCGCGAGCGCGTTTTCGATATTCCGCTGCTGGTCGAGCATTTTTTAATAAAAACGGCAAACGGCGCAAAACCGCTCGAAATCGCGCCGGAAACGCTCGCCCTTTTAACTGCTTACCCTTGGCAGGGCAATGTGCGCGAGCTTGAAAACACAATCGAACGCGCCGTCGCGCTGGCACGCGGCGCCGTTCTCACGCCCGAAGATTTGCCCGAACGCATCCGCGCGCGCGGCTCAACCTCGGCTTTAATCGCCAAAGCGAAAAATAAGCATCTGACAGTCGGCGAACTCGAACGCGAATACATCTTCGAAATATTGCGCGAAACCGGCGGCAACAAATCCCGCGCCGCCGAGATTCTCGGACTTGACCGCAAAACACTCTATCGAAAACTCGACGAATATCGCGCCGCCGACCCGAATCTTGGGATTTAAAGCCGCTCATATCAGGAAAAGCCTCTTAAACTTTGCCTGCGAAAGAAATTGAGTTAATTTATATGTGGAAACGCGCAGAACTTCGGAGTTACGCCTTCTTTCAAAAATTTCAACAGAAGCTGTTTGAAAAATCGGAAATACTCGAAAAAGGGAAAAACTATCAGCTATCCGTTTTCAATTATCAACTATCTTGCATTAAATAAAGATTAATAATCGGCAAAATAATTGATAATTGACAATTGATAATTGATAATTCTTTGCTTTTCAAACTGCTTCGTATAAAAATCATTCCCAAGGCGCGGCTTCGGAAAACATCCGAAAAATATGTTCCTGTCTTTAATTTTAATCTTGCTTATTACCTTTAGCGGTCTGAGCCTGACTTATCTTTTCGCGGAAGACGAGCCTTTCGTATGGCGTCTTGCGGCGGGAAATGTCATCGGCGCGGCGGTTTTCAGCCTTATCGGTTTTATTATCGCCAATCTTTTCGGGCTTTATCCGCTGACGGTTTTAGTTTCGCTTTTGCTTGCGCTCGCGCCGCTGATTTTATTTGCGCGGAAAGATTTGCGCGGAAGATTTCGGCGCGATTGGCAGAGCGCGAGAGGGAAAGTGCAAAACACGAGTTACAAGCGAATTCTGCGGATCGCTTATTACGCGGCGTTTTTCTTTGTTTTCTGGCAGTTTTTCGAGCGGGCAATGTTTGAAACCGCGCAGGGAATTTTTACGGGCGGCTCACAGAATCTGGGCGATTTGCCGTTTCATCTGGGCGCGATTTTCAGTTTTACGGAGGCGCAGAATTTTCCGCCGCAGAATCCCTCGTTTGCGGGCGCGACGTTTTCCTATCCGTTTATGGCGGATTTTTTGACGGCGTGTTTCGTGTCGCTGGGCGCGAAAGTGCAGGACGCGATGTTCGTGCAAAACGTTTCGTGGGCTTTGTCTTTGCTGGTTATTTTAGAGAGATTTGTTTTCAAGCTCACAAATAATCGTCTGGCGGGAAAAATCGCTCCGTTTCTGCTGTTTTTCAGCGGCGGACTCGGTTTCTTATGGTTTTTTAATGATTTCTGGCAGCAGGGAAAAGGCTTTTTCGATTTTTTATCGAATCTTCCGCGCGATTACACCACCGGCGAAAAATTTAGCTGGGGCAATCCGATGGTCGTGCTTTTTATCACGCAGAGAAGCTTGCTTTTGGGAATGCCGCTGACGATTATCGTTCTGGGCTTTTTGTGGAAAATCTTTAGCCGCGAAAAGAAAGATTCAATTTCCGAAACGGATGTTACAAAACTTTCGAGCTTTCCGCTCGCGCCTTTTATCGTCGGACTTTTAGCCGGGTTGCTGCCGTTAATCCATTTGCACAGCTTGGCGGCTTTGTTCGTCGTCAGCGCGTTTTTGCTGGCTTTGAGACCGGAAAATTGGCGCGAGCTGATTTCCTTTGCTCTCGGCGTTTCGATAATCGCCGTTCCCGAACTTCTCTGGGCAATGTCGGGAAGCGCGTCGCGCACGAGCGAGTTTATCGCGTGGCATTTCGGCTGGAATGCGG
>DATHTS010000678.1:0-3557 GCA_035462935.1 Pyrinomonadaceae bacterium | reverse complement strand
GTCATACTCCGCAACCTCATACGGAATCGGCGGGCGCGGTCCGACGACGCTCATATCGCCTTTCAGAACATTTAAAAGCTGCGGCAGTTCGTCGAAACTCGTGCGCCGCAAAAATTTTCCGATTCGCGTAATGCGCGGGTCGTTTTTGACTTTGCCGGAAACAGGTTTTTCATCGTCGCCTCCGTTTGCTTCCCGCTCGCCGGAAATGTTTTTGCGATAGGCTTCGCGGTGGATTGATTCGTCGGCGTCAGAGCGCATCGTGCGAAATTTGTAGCAAAGAAACTTGCGCCCGTCCATCCCGACGCGCTCTTGCTTAAATAAAACAGAGCCGCGCGAATCGAATTTAATGAGCAGGGAAATCAAAAGCAAAAGGGGCGAGAGCAAAATCAAAGCGAAAGCGGAGATTACAATATCCGAAGCGCGTTTGATAAATCTTTCCGCATCCGAAAGAGGCTCGCGGAAAAGCCGCACCATCGGCAAGACGCCGATCTGCTCGACGCTAGTTTTCTGCGGCAGAAGATTGAAAAGCGAAGGCGCGAAACGAAACTCGACCTTTCTTTCGCGCCCGACTTCCATCATCGCCTCAAAGAAAAATTCATTCGGAATCCGGTTATCAGTGATGATGACTTCTTGAATGTCCAACTCCCGAATCAAATTCGGCAAATCGTCGAGATTACCGATTACCTGAACTTCGTCAATTCCAGATTCCAAATTCCAGATTCCAAATTCCAGATTCTCCTTTTCTCCTCTTCTCCTCTTCTCCTCTTCTAAAATCCCCGCGTCCCCGCGTCTCCGCGTCCCCGCGTCGCTTTCAACAACTCCAATCACGCGATAGCCCAAATCAGGGCGCGATTTTAATTCTCTGACGGTTTGCTCGGCTTCGGCGTTTGTTCCGACAATTAAGGTTGGAATTAAATTTATATCGCGTCTTCTGAATAGAGTTTGCGCGTAGCGCAGAAAAAGATGAAAGCCGGTAAAAAATAATAAAGCCAGTCCGAAGTCAAAAAAGAAAACCGCCCGCGAGTAGGAAAAATCACGAAAGGCGAATCCGCCGCGAAACAGGAAAGCCCAAGCGACAATCAAAAGCGAGCTGACGGAAATCGCCTTGAAAATTTTTATCGCTTCCGCCGTGTAGGAAAACGCGCCGTGAAGCCGGTAAACTCTTTGATAAACGAGCATTGCGAGGCGACACGGCACGGCGAAAAGCAGGATTCCGACATACGGCACGAATTCTTTTGACCAAGCCCAAGCAGTCGGTGACAAAATCGCTTCGCCTTCGCGCAGCTTGAAAGCCAGCACGAAACAAAGCACGGTCAGCAGAGCGTCAAAGGCGAAAATTGCCGCTTTGACCAGCGGCAGAACAAAGGTCGGAACGCGGTTTTCCGCTTTTTTTATCTTTGCCTCCTGCTTGCTGACTGTTTCAGTTTTCATTAAAGTAAGATTTTTCCGCCGATTACCGTTTGGTGAAAATTTATCTTAACATCAAACGTGAAACAAGTTGACGAATGAAAGTTTTAATCACCGCGCCGAGTCTTGACGAAAAGGAAAATGTCAGCGGAATCTCCACGCTTGTGCGCGAAATTATCAGGAATGGCAAAAGTCAGTTTTATCACTTTACAGCCGGAAGAAGAGACGATGAAAAAGCCGGCGTCGTTTGGATTCTAAAACAGATTCTTTTGCCGCTGAGATTTTTCTGGCAGATTTTCAGAAAAAAAATTGATCTCGTTCATATCAACACGGCTTTCGTGCCGCTTTCAATCGTGCGCGATACAGCTTTGATCGCTGCGGCGCGGCTTGCCGGTCGCCCCGTTTTACTGCATCCGAATGGCGGGCGTTTTTTGATTGAAAATTTCGACAGCCGCTTTTTAGCTTGGATTGCCGAAAAAATGGCGCGAATGTCGAGCAAGGTTTTGGTTTTGAGCGAGCTTGAAAAAGAAAGTCTGACGCGCCGCTGGCAAGGCTTGAATATCAGCATTTTGCCGAATGCGATTGCGACTGATTCAATTCCTTCGGTTGAGCGCAAAAATAAGGAAAAAACAATCATTTTTTTCGGAAGAATTCACGAATCGAAAGGCTTGCACGAAATTATCGAAGCCTGCGAGATTTTGAAAAAAGAAGGTTTCCGATTTCAATTTAAATGCTTCGGCACAGGACCGCTCAAAGATTTTTTCATCTCGGAAATGAGCCGCGTTTTAGGTGAGAAATTTTATTACGGCGGAGTCGTTTCGGGAAGAGAAAAATGGCAGGCGCTGGCGGAAAGCGATATTTTTCTGCTGCCTTCGCGTTACGGCGAAGGCTTGCCGCTGGCGATGCTCGAAGCGATGGCGGCAAAATGCGTGGTCGTGGTTGCCGATGTTGCTTCGGTTCAGGCGGTTATTAAAGATGGAGAAAATGGCTTTGTGGTCGAGCCTTACAATACGCGGCAGACGGTCGAAAAACTTAAAATTCTGCTCTCGGATAAAGCGGATTGGGAAAATTTAAGGCGGAATGCGCTGGCGACAATTAAAGAAAATTATTCGATTGAAGATTACGTCGAAAAACTTGAAATTATTTATCAGGAGATTGCAGCGTTAAAATAATGGTAGGGGCGATGGCTTGTCCTCGCCCGCAAAGCTCATTTAAATGAAAGATTTAGAAAACGAAAATCGCGTTCGCGTGGTCAGCTTGCTCACAAATGTTTGCAATCACGATTCGGTTGTGCGAAAAATTGCCGAAATGGCGAAGGGGGGAAAGGGAAATTATGTGTGTTTTTCTACCGTCCATATGGTGATGGAATCTTACGATAATCCCGAATTTGCAAAAATTGTCAATGATGCGGAATTAATTATCACTGACGGAATGCCGATTGTCTGGATGCAGAGATTGCAGGGCGTGAAAGAAGCCAGCCGCGTCCGGGCAAATGATTTGATGATAATGATGTGCGAGTATGCCGAAAAGAATGATTTGAAAGTCGGCTTTTACGGCGGTCGGCAGGAAGTTATTGACGCGATTTTGGAAAGAGCCAAAAAGGATTTCCCGAATCTTCAAATTTCTTACGCCTTTTCGCCGCCCTTTCGAGCTTTGACCGAAGAAGAAGATGCAAAAATAACCGGCGAAATTAATCAAACGGGAACGCAGATTCTTTTTGTGGGTCTCGGCTGCCCGAAACAGGAGCTTTGGATGGCGGCGCATCGGGATAAGGTTAACGCGGTAATGCTCGGCGTTGGCGCGTCCTTTGATTTTTACGCGGGAAACATTAAGGAATCGCCGGAATGGATGGGAAAATTGGGTCTGGACTGGCTTTTTCGCCTGACGCAGGAACCGAAACGACTCTGGAAAAGGTATCTGATTCTCAATCCGCGTTTTATGTGGCTGGCTTCGAAGCAATTGTTTAATAGAAGAAGAGAAACAACGGATTAATGCGGATTTACACGGATTATTAAATTTTTGGAAAAAGACGGGAATGAATTTCTCTCCCTTTTCCCCCTGACTGACTAGGTTCTGTTGACATAAAGCTTTTGGTCGGCGAAGCCGACTAATTTAATAGCGTCGGGTGCAAACCCGACGAACCGCAAAAT
>DATHTS010000677.1:0-1540 GCA_035462935.1 Pyrinomonadaceae bacterium | reverse complement strand
GGATGTTCCGATTGTTTTTTATTCTCTCGAATCGCGCAACGAACACAGACAAAGAGGTTTATCCGCCGGAGCGAAAGCGTTTCTGGTCAAACCGAATGATTTGGAAAGAATCGAGAAAACCGTTCTCGATTTGGCTTTGGTTTAATTTTTTCGCCCCTTTTTCATAAAAAATTCTTCAAAATAAAAGTGAGTTGAAACAAACATTCTCAGACTCTTTAGAATTGTTTTGTTTTAATTTTAATCTCAGTCCGTTTCCGCAAAATAAATTCTTTTATAAATCAAAAAAAATCTTCCTAAATTCTTAAAAACTATGCTATTTTACTCGATATGAATTTATTCGGAACGGGTGAAATTCTAGCCGACATCGGCGAATTTCTGGCTGAAGACATCGGGCGCGGCGACATTACGACACAGGCGACCGTGCCGGACGACGTGCGCGGTTTCGGCAGGTTTTTGGCGAAAGAAGATTTGATAGTTTGCGGTTTGCAGGTTGCCGAAGCCGTCTTTTTTCACCTCGACGAGGAAAACCCCGAAATCGAAACGACTTACACGGACGGCGACGAAATTGAAGCGGGAACTGCTTTTGCAACTTTAAGAGGCTACGCCGAAGTCCTTTTGACGGGCGAAAGAGTCGCGCTGAATTTGCTTCAGCGAATGAGCGGGATTGCGACTTTGACGCGCGATTATGTAAAAGCCGTCGAAGGCACGAATGCCAAGATTATTGACACGCGAAAAACCACGCCCGGTTTGCGAATGCTCGAAAAATACGCCGTCACGGTCGGCGGCGGAAAAAATCACCGTTTCGGTTTGGACGATGGGGTTTTGATCAAAGACAACCACATAGCTTTAGCCGGAGGAATCAGAGAAGCAGTTCGGGCGGCAAAGGAAACGGTCGGGCATCTGCATAAAATCGAGGTTGAAATCTCAAATTGGGCGCAGCTCCGTGAGGCGGTCGAAGCCGGAGCGGATATTTTATTGCTTGATAATCAGACGCCGGAAGAAACAAGAAAATTGGTAGAAATGGCGCGGGATTTAAACCCGGAAGTTTTGCTGGAGGCTTCCGGCGGAATGAATCTTGAAACGGTGCGCTCCTTTGCCGAAGCAGGCGTTGATTTAATCTCGGTCGGAAAATTGACTCATTCGGCGCGCGCGGTGGATATTTCCTTTAAGATTCAGGTTCTTTAGCAACAGGCTTTTCCAAACTTGTTAAAGCCAGCATATCTTCCGTCGGCTTTAGAAACGGCAGATACCAGATCAAAGCGGTTGAGGCAATCAGCGCGATTGTGCTGACAACTCCGCCTTCAATTCCGTAACTTCCGCCCGTAAGCCACGCCGGACCTGAATCATTCGCCGTAAAAACCGGCGCGGTTGCGAAATCTTGGATTCCGCTGACGTTGATTCCCATAACGGAGCCTTGCATCCAATTCCAACTCAGATGAACGCCGAACGGCATCCACAAGTCACGAGTTTTCAAGTAAGCGACGGCGAGCCAAATGCCGCCGATAAACGTATTGAAAAATGATAAAAGGTTTGCGCTCGG
>DATHTS010000676.1:0-4085 GCA_035462935.1 Pyrinomonadaceae bacterium | reverse complement strand
GCAAACGCGGTCACAGACCGCTTGCTTAACGATAATACTATTTTTGAGATAGCTTCTAGAAATTACACAAAAAAAGCAGTGGATGTTCGATATTGCATCTCGAACATCCACTGCCGGCTAAACCAAGTCTTGATAGATATTAATCAGTCAAGTTTTTAATTTCTTTTTATTTTTCAATTAATCTGATAACAATAATCCTCTCATTTTTCTCTCCTCCTATTTTTATTTGTTTCGGCTAATTCGTAACAATGGAAATCTCTTCAGTTTTTTCTTTCCGTGTTTTCGCTTAATCTGATAACAATAATCCTTTCATTTTTCTTTCCTCCTCATTTCATTTTGTATCGGCTAATTCCTAGAAAGTGGAATCGGTTAAAGTTTTTTCTCTCAACGTTTTCAATTAATCTGATAATAACAATCCTCTCATTTTTCTTACCTCCTATTTTTTTTCTTTTTTTTAACTTCTTGCCCTTTATATATACAATAGGCGTGCCAAAAAATTCGGACTCTTGTTTTGACTGTGTAAATATTGGAAATAAGAAGTTTAGGAGCGCAGAATTAGTCGAAAGACCTCTTTTCTCAAAACTGGTTATCAGGTATCCAGAAAACCTTCGATTTTGGCTTAATTATTGAAAAACAATGTGTTTATAGCGAAAACTCCGCTTGCATACCAAGTAAACATTGGCAATTAAATATACAATTAAACGGCTTTGCCTAAATATGACGTTTTGCTTAAAAATTAAAATGAGTTTTTGGGCAAGATATAATTCTTGTTCAAAATTAGACGGATTTTCGTGCTATATTAACGGGCATAATTCTAAGTTATGTCTGACTCAGCAGATTCACTTACTATCAAAGAACGGATTAAAGAAGGTTTTTGGAAAGCCTTTGTGGATGAGCCTATTAAAAAGGGGGTGTGGTTTATGATTTACGCCTTATTTACCACACTGCTGGGTTTGGCGGCTTTTTTATGGTTTAGTTCAAGTTGGTTAGCGGCTTTTGCCTTCGGCGCAAGTCTTACCCTTTTTCTTGTGGCTATATATTTCGTTCAATTGATAGTTAGAAATTATTTTTACTCGAACACTGAAAACGCAGAGATAAATGGAACAATTGATTTGTCAAAATTGCTTCAAGAAACCAAAGAAGAAAAAGCCATCAAAGCCCTTGAAGCAAAGTATAAAGAAACTTTTAAGAAGTTGGAAGAAAGGCATTTAGAAGATATTCAACAAAGAGAAGAAAGTATAAGAGAAGTTAGTTTCTTAGTTGAAAGAGTAAGAAAGGAACGAGAGAGTATAAATGACTATGTAAAATTGGAAAGATGCCAAATACATCATATTGAAGATGATTCAATTCCAAAAATCTTTTTTTCTCTAATGATTAGAAATAATTCTCTATTTGGCGTTACCCTTGAGGATAAAATTGACGGGCATATTTTGTTTCGTGGCGAAACCTTACAAGAAGCAAAACGATTTCACGGTAGCCCCAAAGAAATCAGTTCGGCAAGTTTTGGGTGGCTTTTTATTGAATATCGTTTAAGCAAATCAGAATTTGATTTAATCAAAGATAGAAAAATCGGAAAGAATGATTTCAACATCACTAATCTAGTTTTGATAATTAAAGGAACTAAAGAAAATCAAAAAGTCGAACCCAAGCAGATGAAAATAGACCCTCTTCACGTGGAAGGCTGGGATTCCAGAGGTGAAGCAAAAGAAGATGTTGAAACAAAGCCACAACCAAATATTGTTTGCGCGGATATATATACATTTGATTGTCAATTTCGTAATTATAAAATTGAAAAATTTAGTAGTCGCAGTCAGTCAGTCCCAGCAGGCGAAGCATTAGTTGCTAAATTTTACTCAGAACCGCAATCTAGAGTGCAAAATATTACAACAAAAGCTGTTATAACCGTTGAAGGACTTAATAAAAAAAGTGGAAGAAAGTCTTTTATTGTGGAAGGTGTTTGGCTAAAGGATACTAACCCTCACCAATTGTTTGAAACAGGTTCGTTTCTTGAACTGGTGCTTGGTATTTACAGATACGAAAAGTTTTATCTTTGTGAGCGTGAAAATTTAGGTAACAGTTTTGGGGAAGGATTGAGAGAGGTTAGCGGTGTTAGTAAATTGGTAATTGAGGTCGAACTAATTGGAACATTAGGAAAAGACATTTATAAAGAGAAATTTAGGTTTAGAGTTGACCTAAAACCTAAATTTCTCTTTAGCCAACTTAATGAAGCTCATTCCAAAATTTAGGCTTCAATCCTAATTCGTGAATGCTTGTAATCAGGCATTAGCAAAGTTAAAATTAACAAAAGGTTTTCATTTCGCCTCATTTTTTTTCGCCTAATGTTTTTTCGATTTCGCCCTTTAATGTCTCATGGTTTACCTTTCCCTGGTGGGAATAAGTTATCTCGCCTTTTTCGTTGTAAAGAATCGTGAACGGCAGACCGCCGTTCCAATCTTTGGCAATCGAGGAGATGAGCGTGTTTTCATCCGCGCTCGTGAGCAAATAGGTTGGCATTTCCGCGTTCATTTCGCTCAAAAATTTAGGCACCCCCGTGTCTAACTCTTCGATAAAATCGAGCGAAACGGTGAAAAAGTCAATTTTTCCGCGATACTCGGCGTCAATTTTGACGAGGTCGGGAAATTCTTCGCGGCACGGACCGCACCACGTCGCCCAGAAATTAACGAGCAGAGGCTTGCCGCCGGGTTTGAGAAGCTGTTTGATTTTCGCGTCGTCCACTTGCGTAACGCGCGGCGGATTTGCCGCCTGAGGTTTCGTTTCAGCAGGCGATTTTTGGGCGGGATTTTTTGTCTGCGCGCAGGAGTTTGCAAGAGAGAGAAACGCGCAAAGACTTATAAAAAATACGACGCGGAAAAATTTATTCTCCGCGCCGCATCCGATCTGTTTGGTTAAACTCAAAATTCTCATGATTAACCTTCAGGCGCGCTTGATCGAGCAGCCGAAAGCGTTTGTTTTCGCAGTCTTAATCGGTTTTTTACTCAGCGCCGAATCGAAAGCGTCGCGCAGGTAATTGATCGTCACATTTTTCCCCGAACGGTCGTTGTCGAGCGCGCCGTGATAAAGCAGAACGTTTTCTTTGTCAAAATAGAAAAACTCCGGCGTGACACTCGCGCCGAGCTTGTCCGCCAAAACGTTTCCTTTATCAATCAAAACAGGGAATTTGTAACCGACTTCCGATATGTTTGATTTGATATAATCGAGCGATTCGGTCGCATTTGAATTGATGCCGATCAGGTTGATGCCTTTGGCTTTTAATTCATCGGCGATCTCGTTGATTCTTTCGTTGTAGGCTTTAACGACCGGGCACTGCGCCGAAACCCAAACCAAAACCGCGCCGTTTTCGCCTTTTAATTTGTCAAAAGACTGCTCGGCGCCGTGAACATCCGGCAAAGTAAAATTTTCCAGCTTTGCGCCGATGGCAAGATCACCTTCTACATCGGCAACACCTCCCGCGCTGCAGGCGTTTGTCATTGAAACAAATGCCAGCAGAAGAATCGCAACCAGAAAAAGGCTTTTTCGTCTCATAAAATTTTGCTCCTTTCAATTAGTAAAAACTACGGAATAATTAGTCTAAAATCCTTGCTTTCAATAAGCATTGGTTCGGCACTAATGCTTGGCGTTACGCAGCCCTTATAATAATAACGTTCCCGCGCGTGTAAAATTAACAACGAACATTAGACGCTTGAAATAAAATTTTTCTTCCCTCTCACGTTACGCAGAAAATGTTTTTATCCAGCGTCGCCGAAAGCGACTAACATTATAGCGTAGGGAAAGCGAGTGAAATGAGCGTATCCCTACGTTAGTTGTCATCAACCATCGCTCGCCACAAGTCAAGCAACAAATAATGCGGGATTTGTTCGGCGACTTCAGCGTCGGATTGTGTCCTCGCGCCTGTTCGTAGGGTTGCGCTTCGCTACGCTTCGTTTCACCCTACGCTATATTGTCGGTCGCCTTTGGCGACTGAAACAAAATCGCGTAAGGTGAGTTAATAATTCAAGTAAAAATAGTTAAGGATTTTATTAGAAGCTATCTCAAAAATACAAAACGTAAGGTTAAGCCAGCGGTCT
>DATHTS010000675.1:0-6171 GCA_035462935.1 Pyrinomonadaceae bacterium | reverse complement strand
GAACATTTAAAGCCAGATCATCTGCTGATGTTTCGCTCGTCGCCTGCAAAGGGATAATAAATTCAGCCTGTTTTTTGTAAAATTTCGTGTCAATCTGAAAATTCGGGTCGAATTCCGTAATCGGTTTCGGCGCGCTGATTTCGCCGTTTATCTGAAAAGGTTTAGCTTCGGTAACTTTTATCGTGGTTGCAATCGGACCGCCTGCGGGCTGTTCGAGCGCGTAAAGATGCCAATCGCCCTCGATTTCGGCTTTTACGGCGGCTTTGAAATTTTCTTTTGTTTTTAATGTTTTGCCTTTCGCATCGGATTCCAAACTCCATTTAGTCGGATTTTGTGAAAAGGCAAAAACCGAGAAAAGAAAAATTAAACCGCAGAGACGAAAAAACAGTGAAAAATGGATAATGGATAATGGATAATAAATAACCCGGACAGAATTATTTTCCATTTTCCATTTTCCATTTTCCATTTTTTTCTCTTTTTTTTTGAGTCCTCGCGGTTTTATAACCATACCATTTGATTTTACCATTTTACGCATTTCTGACAACATCTCGTTTTTGCACAATTAGCAATCACTCGCTTATAATTTCTAAAAAGATTCGCTTTGTAATCTTTACAATGTTTATCGCAAAATTATTTAGATTGCGATCAAGGGAGGTTTTGATTTTGCCAAAAACAGCAGCTCGCCAAAAAACTGAAAATAAAACGAACAAAAGTTCCTCGAACGGAACTGACAAAACGGCTTCTAAAAAATCCGACGAACTTAAAAGTCAAGTAACCGATACCGTCAATATCGAAGAAGCCACCACCGAATATAATAAACGCAGAAAATCCCAATTAGGTTTGATTAAAAAAACCGACAAGGAATTGCTCAGGGAAATGCTCTACCAGATGGTTCTCGGCAGAGTTTTCGAGCAGAAATGCGCGGAAGTTTACCGCATCGGTAAAATCGGCGGTTTTTGCCACCTTTATATCGGGCAGGAAGCGATTGCCATCGGCACGATGATGGCGCTCAAAGAAGGCGATTACGTGATTACCTCCTACCGCGACCATGTTCAGGCGATGGTTGCCGGAATGTCGCCTGAGGGCGTGATGGCTGAGCTTTACGGAAAAGAAGGCGGCGTTGTAAAAGGCAAAGGCGGCTCGATGCATATGTTTTCGAGGGAACACAATTTTTTCGGCGGACACGGCATCGTCGGCGGACAAATCGGCGTCGGAACTGGAATGGCTTACGCGCAGAAGTATAAAGAAACAGATAATGTTACGCTCTGCTTTTTCGGCGAAGCCGCGGTCAACCAGGGAATTTTTCACGAATCCCTGAATATGGCTCAGCTTTGGAAACTTCCCTGCATTTACATTTGCGAAAATAATCAATACGGAATGGGAACTTCGCAAACGCGGGCGATGTCAATTTCAAGCGTTGCGAAAAAAGCCGAAGCCTACGGAATAGTCGGCGAATTTGTTGACGGAATGGACGTTATGGCGGTGCGCGAAGCGACTTTAAGAGCGATTGAAAGAGCGCGTAACGAATCTTTGCCGACACTTTTGGAAATTCGCGCTTATCGCTATATGGGACATTCGATGAGTGATCCCGGAAAATATCGAACCACCGAAGAAATCAAGAAATATCAGGAACGTGATCCGATTGTTCTGTTTAAAGACAGTTTGAAGGAAGCGAAAGTTTTTACGGATAAAGATTTTGAAGAGATTGAAAATCAGGCGAAAGAGGCAACCGAAAGAGCAGTGAAATTTGCCGAAGAAAGTTCGTTGCCGGATGAGAGCGAGTTGTTTACAGATATTTTTGTTTAGTGAAGCGATATGAATCAGCTTTACGGTTTCAGAGAAACGAAAGCATTTACGCGAGACGTTTTATCGCTTTTATCCGAAGAAAATTATTTTGCTCTGCAAAATTACTTGCAAGAGAATTTTATGCTCGGCGATGTTATTCCGGGCGGAAAGGGTTTGCGGAAAATTCGCTGGCGCGCCGAAGGCAAAGGAAAACGCGGCGGCGTTCGCATAATTTATTATTTTGCTTCGGCAAAGGGTTATATTTATCTTTTGGCGATTTATGGAAAAAACCAAAAAGCTGATTTGGAAAAGGATCAACTGAAGAGATTAATCGAACAAGTTCGGGAATGGCTGAAATGAACGAAAAAGATTTCAAAGATTTGCTTGAAAGCGTCAAAGAAGTCGGCTTGATGGAAAAAGGCGAAGCTGCGCCAAGCCGGGCATTTGTGATTGAGAAGGAACTGCAAAACAATTCTTCAAACTTGAAAACATATGCGATTTGTATTTCAACGGAAGATGAAGAACTGATTCCGATGAAAATTTACAATGTGATCCTTCATCCGCATTTGAAAAACTGCACGGTCAAAGACGAAACGGGCGAATCTTTGGTTTGCCCTATAGAATGGTTTTTACCCGTTGAGTTTTCCAAAAATGTCGAGCAAGTTTTGGAAAAAGCAGAGTTGGCGCTGGCTTAAATTCAATAAAACATATTTTTTTGAAAATTTTATGGCAGAAATGACAATCCGCGACGCTTTGAATCAAGCGCTGCGCGAAGAATTAATCAGAGACGAAAATGTTTTCATAATGGGCGAGGAAGTCGCTCAATACGACGGCGCTTATAAAGTTACGCGCGGGCTTTGGAAAGAGTTCGGCGATAAGCGCGTCGTTGACACGCCGATTACCGAACTTGGTTTCGCTGCGGTCGGCGTCGGCGCGGCGATGGCTGGTTTGCGTCCGGTCATCGAGTTTATGACGTTTAATTTCTCGATTCTCGCCGCCGATCAAATCATCAACCACGCAGCGAAGATGCTCTATATGTCGGGCGGGCAGTTTAACGTTCCGATTGTTTTTCGCGGTCCGAACGGCTCGGCTTATCAGGTTTCCAGCCAGCACTCGCAGGCGTTCGAAGCGTTTTACGCGAATTTTCCCGGCTTAAAAGTCGTAATGCCTTCAACCGCCGCCGACGCGAAAGGGCTTTTGAAATCTTCAATCCGCGACGACAATCCCGTCATTTTTCTCGAACAGGAAAGAATGTACGGCTTAAAAAGCGAAGTGCCGGAAGATGAAGATTTTACAATTCCGCTCGGAGTTGCCGATATAAAACGCGAGGGAACGGATTGCACGATTGTCGCGCGTTCAATGACCGTTCCACTTGCTCTGCAAGCCGCCGAGCAGATTCAGAAAGATTTTGACGTTTCGGTCGAAGTCATTGACCCGCGCACGATTAAACCGCTCGATATTGACACGATTGTTAAATCAGTTAGGAAAACGAATCGCCTTGTAATCGCGGAAGAATCGCATTCGTTCGCCTCGGTTGGCGCGGAGATTTCGCATCAGGTTATGGAAAACGCTTTTGATTATCTGGATGCGCCGGTAAAACGGATTTCAACCGCCGAAGCGCCGATGCCGTATGCGAAGAACTTGGAAGAATTGGCGTTGCCGGACGTGCCGAAAATAATCGAGGCGGTCAAAGAAGTTTGTTATTTGTAAGCGATGACTTCCAAAGAAATTGAAAAATATCTGTCGGAAATAAACGATGAATTAGCCGCAAAAGATGTCATCGGCGAAATTTGTATTTACGGCGGCGCGGCGATGTGTCTGGCTTTTAAGGCGAGACCGGCGACAAAAGATGTTGATGCGATATTTGAACCCGTTAAGGTGATTCGCCGCGCGATTAACAAAATTGGCGAAAAATACGGTTTGAATCCGGGCTGGCTAAATTTCGCCGTTAAAATGTTTGTCATCAATCATGAGAAGAAAATCTTGTTTGATTTTCCGAATTTAAAGGTTTTTGCGCCGACCGCCGATTATCTTTTAGCGATGAAGGTTTTAGCCTTGCGGGCGGAAAGCTTTGACGCGGAGGATGTCGAGTTTTTAATAAAATATTTGGATTTGAAAAACCCGGAAGAGGTTTTAAAAATCGTTGCAGATTATTATCCGAAAAAGGAAGTAAAAACCGAAGCGAAATTTCAATTGGAAGAAATTTTTGAAAAACTAAAATGATTACCGTCAAGGAAACAAAAGAGAAAATGACCGCCGATAAAAAATGGTGGAAAATTCATTTTTACGATTTTGTTGACGATTTTCGTTTTCATAAGGATTTGCAAGCTGTTTCCGAACCGTTTGCTTTTGGCGATAATAAATTCGACGCGCTTTTGGCTTCGACCGTTGAGGCTTTGTGCAAGGAATTGAATCTGGAAACGCCGGATTGGACGAAAAATGTTCCGCCTTGCCGCGAACCTTTTTTTGTAGCCGGTTTTGAAAATTTAAAAGCGACGGCGATTGTCGAAAGTCCATTGCCATTCAGAATTCGTAAAATTTTTGTAACTAACAATTTTTTGCAAAGAGTTTAAATAAATTATGGCGAATAAAATTTTAATTTCTCCAAAAGAAGCCGCTTTGCAGAATTTTCCGAGAATCGTTGAGGCGGTCAAGAAAGTTTATTATTTGTAATAAATGAAATTTACATGGGATTCAAATAAAGCCGAAAAGGTTAAAAAGGACCATAAGATTGATTTTGAAAAAATCAAAGATGTGTTTGAAGATACGTTTTCACTTGATTTGATTGATGATTCCTACTCAACGAAAGATGAAGAAAGATTTATAATTATCGGAAAAACTGCTTTTACGGTTTTATTCATCTGGTTTATACAATGCCGGACGATGATGAAATTCGTTTTGTTACCGCCCGAAAAGCCGAAAGGTGGTATGTTAAAAAATATGAAGACAACATACGAAGAACTTGAAACCGAAGAAGAACTGAAAGCGAGAGGTTTACGAAGAATAAAACGTCGTTTTCAACCAAAACCGGGAGAAACCGCTTCTATCAAGTGTCAAGTAATTGCCGAGGTTAAAATTGATGCCGATTTATTTAATTTTTTAAAGAATGAATCGAAAAAGCATAATTCAGAAATTGAAGATTTGTTAAATGAGATTCTACGCGAGAAATTTGAAAAAGCGGAAGCTAAAAAATCGGCGGAAATCAAGGAATTACGCAGTAAATTATTAAACGACACGGAATTTTTACAGGAACTAAAGGAAAAATTAGCGGCTTAATTTAAGGGATATGGCGAATAAAATTTTAATGCCCAAGCTTTCTCCGACGATGGAGGAAGGACAAATTTCACGTTGGCTCAAGGAAGAAGGCGACGAGATTGAAGCTAACGAAACGATTGCCGAAGTTGACACCGACAAGGCGACGATGGAAATGACTTCGCTGGAAGCCGGAACGCTTTTGAAAATTATCGTTCCCGGCGGCGAGAATGCCAAATTAGGTCAAACCATCGGGATTATCGGTGAAAAAGGCGAGGATTTTTCCGCGCTTTTGGACGAAGCCTCTTCAAACGGCGACGCGAAAATCACTTCCGAGGAAGAAGCTAAAACCGAATCCGAGGTTGAAGATACTCCGAAAAAATCACAGCCTGCCGAAAACGGAAAGCCGGAAAAAATCTCCGAAACCGAAGGTCGCAGTTATGATTCCCAGCGTCCGGGCGCGAAAGAAGACGCCAAATCGGAGACGCCCTCCTCAGACGACGGAGCGGAAAACGGGCGCGGCAGAACGCTCGTTTCGCCGATTGCGGCGCGGATGGCGGCGGAAAACGGCATTGATTTAAAATCAATTTCCGGCTCAGGTCCGGGCGGCAGAATCATCAAACGCGACATCGAAGCCGCGATGCAGGGCGGTCAACCTGAA
Source organism: Pyrinomonadaceae bacterium (assembly GCA_035462935.1). GTDB lineage: Bacteria > Acidobacteriota > Blastocatellia > Pyrinomonadales > Pyrinomonadaceae > DATHTS01. Next base: position 473 of record DATHTS010000675.1, on the reverse strand, counting down.
ACCGCAGCCACACAAGCCGCGCCGGGTTTTGCTCAAACCCCCGATGTTCAAGGCGCAAGCGCGTTTCGTGAAGAAAACACTTCAAAAATGCGCCAGATTATCGCGCGAAGACTTGCCGAATCAATCGGTCCGATTCCGACGTTTTATCTGACGGTCGAAATCGAAATGGACAAGGCTCTGGAATTCCGCAAGCAAATCAACGCTTCTTTGAGCGAAGAAGAAAAAGTTTCCGTCAATGACGTGATTGTAAAAACGGCGGCGATGGCTTCCGTTAGGCATCCGTTTGTCAATTCGTCCTACCGCGACGACAAAATCCGTTTTTACGAAGACGCCGATGTCGGCGTGGCGGTGGCGATTGACGAAGGCTTGATCACGCCCGTCGTGCGCGGCGCGAACAAAAAAGGAATCGCGCAAATCGCCAGGGAAATCAAGGAACTGGCGGGACGCGCCCGCGAGAAAAAGCTTCAGCCCGA
>DATHTS010000674.1:0-2742 GCA_035462935.1 Pyrinomonadaceae bacterium | reverse complement strand
ACTTGTCGTAAACATAAGTCGCCGATCCTACGCCGTCCGAATAAATGTCCGCCACCATTGTCACCGGCGATTCGCCGACGAATCCCGAATAACCCGTTTGTCCAAACACATTTGACGCCGCAAACAAAATTAACAGAACATACAACGCCAGCTTAAGTATATTTTTCATAAAATTTAAGTTAGATTTTCGAGTTTATTACCAAACTTCGAATGGAAGTTATTCTCCCGAATATATCACAAAAGACGATGGCGATTTAATACATATTTGCTACTCAAAGGTCAGAGATGACTGGCATTTAGATTCGGATAAATCAGTAATAATTCAAAAAAAGGACGAAGCCGAAGCTTCATCCTTTATATTTTTGCCATGAACAAACACGAAAATACAAAATTTATGCCGCTATTAATTGTGCTTTTTCTTCGGGCATTTCGTCCCAAGTTCTATCTTCAAGTAACCGTCCTGTTTTCTTTTTATTCACTCCGCCCCATTGCTTAAAGAAAAATGCGACTCCGGCTTTTTGGCATTGATTGCGAATTTCGATTACCCAATCTTCTTGAATCGGACGCGCGCCATATCCGCTTTCGCCGCCGACAATTGCCCAATCAATTCCGCTCAATTCAAGATTTTTCAGAGAACCGATTAATGGCTCTAAAGACAAAAACTTGATTTTCGCATTTGTTTGCCGTAAATCGTCAATTCGGTAAACGTATTTCTGGCTTTCAACCGACACGCCCATCCAAATATTCGGCGACCATTCAAGTTGTGAACTTAATTCCGCTAATCGTTCCGAGCGTTTGGTTAAAACTTGGAAGCGATGCCAATGAGCCTGTTTCATTACGTTGAAAACTTGCTGAATATATTCAAGCGGAACATTTTTGTGAAATAAATCGCTCATCGAGTTTACGAAAATTGTTTGCGGTTTTTTCCAACCGAGCGGAAGTTCCAGCATTTGCGGTTGTAGGGTGAGCCTAAAACCGTTTTTATAATTTGGCTGTCCCATTGCTTTAAGCCGTTTTGCTAATCTTTCGGCGTAGCAATTTTTACAGCCGGGGCTGATTTTGTTACAGCCTGTAACCGGATTCCAGGTTGATTCTGTCCATTCGATTGATGATTTTGTAGCCAATTTATTTTTTCTCCTTCAAAATGTGCTGAGCAATTCTTACTGCTATATCAGCACCTTTTGGATTGCCTGATGCAAAGCAAAGCAGATAAAGCGGATTGTTTTTAGAATTAGTTAAGCGTAAAGGATTGCTCGCGACCTTTTCAAAAATCGTTTTGAGACGATTGTTAAAGTAATCAGCAATTCCGTTTAGATTCACCCTTTTCATCATTTTTGGTGTTGAATCAAATAAATTGGTTTGAGGATTTTCCTGCAAAAAATCATCCTGCCAATCTTTAGTTCCAAACAGTTCGTCCAAACGCAATTTTACAGTTTCGCTTATTTGTCCGTCATTTCTCAAAAGCCGATTGACAGCAACGCCTAACGGAAACAGTATCCACAAATCAATTGCTTTTGTTTTTGCAATTGCTTCTATTGTTGCCCAATTCACTTGCATTCCGTAAGGATCAAGAAACATAACGGCTCGGCGATTTGTTTTCAGCCAATCTTTTTCACATAAACTTTTTATGTATTCATTTGCCTCTTGATTGACAGACTTAATTCTGCTAGCAAGTTGCGGAAACTCCGTTTTAAGACTCTCGAGTTCGGAAGCTTTTTCTTTATCCTTTTCAATAAAAATATAAGAATCAAACGGGTCATCAATCTGTAAGGCAATTCGCGCAGAGCCTTCAAAAAAATCTTTCACTTCGTCTTCAGAAAATTCAGGTAAGAAAGGCTGCAAGTTATCATCTTTTTGATTCACGTAACCAGTTCCGGCAAAAGCATCTATATAGCCGAGTTTAAAGGGTTTATTTTTAAGAGCGATTTTGTAATTAACGAGATATTCTTTTATCCGCTCTAGCTTTTCCCTTGTCCATTCGCCACCAAAAGAGTGTTTCAAGTTTGCCATATGGTTTCTCCCTTGAAATCAAATATTATCAAATAAATTGGATAGCTCAAATAAAACAATTGAAATGAAAAAGAACGAAGTCGAAACCTCGTCCTTTCTTGTTTCTAATTCATCTTTCAAACTTACGCCGAATAGCCTTTCGCGCCATCGAAGTTATAGAGATTTTCGGTTTTGATAATGTCCAATCCGGCTTTGTGCTGTTTACTTGAATATTCTTCTGTCGAATGGAAATTTATCAATTTCAATGATTTTTATTTTTGGAAACTCCGAATGGCGCGGGTTTATCAACAGATTATAATCGCCTTTTGTGACAACCGAAGGAATTTGCAGAACGCAGTGATTGTTTTCGGCAATAAATTTATCTCCGATAATCTGCGTCGAATTCGGGTGCGGGAAAGCGTTCCAGTCAACCGGCAAATCCCTTTCGGTTAATTTTTGTATCGAAATATCGTCGGGCAAATAAATCGTTACCATCATATAATCGTCCGGCAGGGTGGAGAGCGTTAAATGAACGCTGACTTCCGCCATTGCCAGCGAACGGTTTGAAGCGGTGTAAATCATTTCCACGCCGACCGAATTCCAGCGCGCGCCTTTTATCGCCGCGCCTTTTCCCGAAAGAGTCGAAGCGTATTTTTCACGCGCGAGCCTGAATGCTTCCATTAAACCAAAATCCCGTGATTGATGCGCGTCAGCTCGCCGACGACCATTTCTTTACCGTATGAATCTTTCAGA
>DATHTS010000673.1:0-2129 GCA_035462935.1 Pyrinomonadaceae bacterium | reverse complement strand
ATCGAGATTTTTCAAGGTTTCAAGAGCTTCATTTAAAGCGATAACATCAACATCCTGCGGATCGGAAAAGCCCACCGAGTCATCCAGCGTAACCAGCGTCCGACCGCCGCCGCGTTTTTGCCGCCCGCGTGCTTTAGCGTGATTAACGAGAATTTGCCTCATCGAATTAGCCGCGATGCCGAAAAAATGCGCCCGGTTCTGCCACGAAACATTTGTTTCCCGGATGAGTTTCAAATAAGCTTCGTGAACCAGAGCGGTCGGCTGCAAGGTGTGATTTTCGCGCTCGTTTTGAAAAAGAGAGTTTGCCAGACTTTTCAACTCGCCGTAAATGAGCGGAAAAATCTTTTCCAGCGACTCGCCGTCGCCTGATTGCAAAAGCCTCGTAATTTCTCTGCTGTCAGGCATTTTTCCAATTTTGACTTCCCTTTTTTCTCACAAACTCAACAATTATTAATTTCCCCTCTATTTTACTATGGGTAAAATTGCCGGAATCTTACAATTTTTTTAATCCCGGAATCTTCCAAGCCCATTTTCAAATAGTTTTCGGTTCGATATATTTTTGTATGAAGCGCCTCCGCCGTCCAAAGAAGACTTCTTCAAAATCAGGATTTTCGTTTTAATTACAGGATTTTATCGCATTTTTTAACAAAAGTCGAAATTTTTCCGAAGAAAATTTGAGGCATTTTGTCCGTGTTTGTTGCATGTATAAATGAAGGTTTTATCCATTTTGATTTAGGCAAACCTCTTAATTATGGCAAGCAAACAAAAAATCATACGCGAAAGATACAAGATTATCGAAGAGATCGCTCGCGGCGGAATGGGCGTTGTTTATCTTGCCACTGATTTGCTGACAAACAGTAAAGTCGCGCTTAAAACAAACTCCTGGTCAGGCGAACAAAACGTGCAGAAAGCCTTTGAAACGGAGGCTAAACTTCTGGCTCGGCTGGAAAACGCCGGCTTGCCGAAGGTGCGCGATTATTTTATTTTGGACGGCAATTTTCAGGCTCTGGTAATGGATTTTGTGGAAGGCGAGACGCTGATGGAACTGCTCGAATCGGGCAGATACCGCGTCGGCTGCGCATTAGACGCCGGATTGGTTGTTGAATGGGGCATTCAGGTTCTCGAAATTCTCTGCTACCTGCATCGTTTTACGCCGCCGGTCATTCACCGCGACATTAAACCGAACAATATCAAGCTAAAGGGCGACGGCACGATTGTTCTGCTCGATTTCGGGCTTGCCAAAGGAACTGCCGTGAGCGTGGTCAGCGGCGCTTCGAGTTATTCCTCGCTCGAACAGCTTAATCTGGCGACGACCGACGCCCGGAGCGACATCTACGCCCTCGGCGCGACGCTTTTTCATCTTCTGACAAATTACTACCCGCTCAACGCTTTAGACCGATTTCAAGGATTTCACGGCATAAGCTCAATCGTTTCGGGAAATTCGCCCGATAAAACTTCTCTTCAAGCCAATCCGCAAAAAACAGTTTCGGAAGTAAATCCGCGCGTTCCGCCTGAAATTTCCGAAATTGTTATGAAGGCGATGTCGCTTTTCCCGCAAGACCGTTTTCAAACCGCCGAAGAAATGAAAACAGCTTTGCAGACGGCAAAGCAGGCTTTTGGCGGTTCTTTCGCCGCATTTTCGGATAACAAAAACGGGGCAAATACCGGATTTAATAATCCGGGAACTTTTACCGCTCTGAAAAGCTTGCTGGATGAAGAAGAGGAGATACTTGGGGCTTAGACATCGAATAAAGAAAATCATTTGAGTTACAACCCCGACGGCGGGCAAATTCCCCGACCGGAAAATTTGCCGCTGGGCGGAATCGGCGAAACCCGTTTCGCCGGTCAGTCGGCAGCTTTTCTGCCGAACGATGATTTTACAACCTTCGAGATTAATCGCCTGCCCGAAAAGAAACCCGCGCGCAAATTGGGTAAAAAATTGGTTCCCGTATTGTTCGGCGTTCTGGCTTTAATCCTTCTTCCGCTCATCGGTTTTACCGCGTGGCTGATTTTATCCCCCGACCGCGCCGACAATTCTTCGGAGAAAACGGAAGCGCCAAAATCCGAACGGCAGTCAACGCTTTCTCCGCTGGAATCCGGCAAAACCGCGGAAAATCCGGTCAAGGTTT
>DATHTS010000672.1:0-3401 GCA_035462935.1 Pyrinomonadaceae bacterium | reverse complement strand
TTCAACTTGTTTTTTTCAATGCCCTCCTCCGATGGAATTTCCACATAGATAAAGGTCGAATCGGTTTTAAATTCTTTTCCAACCCATTTAAGTTTTCTATTCTGCCCGTTTTTATCCTGTAGAACAAATTTTTCTTCAAGGTAACTCAAAATCAACTTATCGCTTTCGCCCGATTTTTCGAGTTCAAGGGGCTTTTTATTTATCTTTTCCAGAACCTCAACCAAATCATGCGTGAAAACCTGAATAGTTATCTCGATATTCTTTTCCCCGGCATTATAATCAATCCGCGTCAGACTGGTATAAAAACGATGCGCCGAAACTTTCGGAAAGGAAAAAAAGGCAAATGTAAAAAGGCAAAAGGCAAAAATTAAGCCCAGCCCGAAAATTGATTTAAATATTTTCCCCCTCTTTACTCTCATTTTTCCTTTTTACTTTTGCCTTTTGCCTTTTTCCCTTTTACCTTTGTCCGTTCTTGAAAATCTGAAAACGGCTCGGAACAAAACGGCGCGGGAAGAAATTATTGTTCAAATCCGTGTCAGCCGTTTCGAGAAACGGATCAACCACGACCGCCTTAACTTCTTTTTGGGTAACAATCAGCTTGGAAATTTCCTCGTGATTATACCGCCAAATCTCGGCTGGAATCCGCATAATCTCGTTTGTTCCGTCCATATATTCGATCCTGAAAATCAGCGGCATTACCAAACCGCCGACGTTTTTCAAATCAACCACATAAAAACGATGTCCCGCATTTATCAACTGCCTTTCTCTTTCGGTCAAAGTCGCCAGATAATCCTGATAAGCCTTGCGGTCTGCTTCGGTTACGGCGTATTGATCATAATCGTTGTAATAATCCCGTAGAGAAGGATACTGCTCGATACGCTGCGGCAATTTCTCGTTTCGCTGCTGCGAAAGCGTGCGCGGAGTTTCGGCGGCTTGTTTTCTTGCAAGCGGCTTTTCGATATCCGGGTTTTCAGTATTTATTTGATAAAGCCTGACGTTTTCGATTGAAATATCAACGTGGTCGGTCGTGTAAAACCAACCGCGCCAGAACCAATCCAGATCAACTCCGCTGGCATCTTCCATCGTTCTAAAAAAATCCGCCGGTTCCGGGCGCTTAAATTTCCAGCGCAGCGCGTAGGTTTTAAAAGCAAAATCAAACAAATCTCTTCCCAGAACGGTTTCACGCAAAATATTCAAAGCGGTTGCAGGTTTTCCGTAAGCGTTGTTGCCAAACTGCAAAACGGATTCCGAGTTGGTCATAATCGGAACCTGATTTTCGCTCGCCATATAATCGGTAATTTTCTGCGGCTCGCCGCGGCGCGAAGGATAATCTCTCTGCCATTCCTGCTCGGTCAAAAATTGCAGGAAAGAATTCAGTCCTTCATCCATCCAAGTCCATTGCCGCTCGTCGGAATTGACAATCATCGGGAAATAATTATGCCCGACCTCGTGGATTATCACCGAAATCAAAGCGTATTTTGTCTGCGCCGAATATGTCCCGTCAGGTCGCGGGCGTGGTCCGTTAAAGCAAATCATCGGGTATTCCATCCCGCCGACCGGACCGTTGACGGAAATAGCCACCGGATAAGGATAGGTAAAAGTGTAGCGTGAATAAACGTTCAAAGTGTGAATAATCGAATGCGTCGAGTATTGCTCCCAAAGCGGATTTCCTTCATTCGGGTAAAACGACATCGCCATCACGCGGTTGCCGCCGACATTGTGAAGCTGCGCGTCCCAGATAAATTTTCTCGAAGAAGCAAAGGCAAAATCTCGCACGTCATCGGCTTTGAAAATCCAGGTTTTCTTTCCCGTCGGTCGGCTCGATTCATTCGCCCGCGCTTCTTCGTTGGTAACAATTTTTACCGGCTCTTTTGCAGTTTCAGCTTGTTTCAAACGCTGCCGCCATTCCGGTTTTAGAGCCTCGTTCGGATTCTGCAAAACTCCCGTCGAAGCGACAACGTGATCGTTCGGCGCGGTTATTCGAACCAGATAATTGCCGAATTCCAGCGTAAATTCGCCGCTTCCCAAAAACTGCTTGTGCTGCCAGCCGGTGTAATCGGTGTAAGCCGCCATTCTGGGAAACCAGTGCGCAATCTCGTATAAATAATTTTTATCGCGCTCGAAAAATTCGTATCCGCCTCTGCCGCCGAAAACGCGCTGGTTGTTTATCGCGTAATTCCAATCCACCGAAAACACAAAAGTCCCGTTGGGAGCGAGCGGAGCGGGCAAATCAACCCGCATCATTGTTTTGACAATCGTATAACGCAAATTGCCGCCTCTCGCGTCGCGGACAGAAGTTACATTTACCGTTCCGTCATATGTGCGCGCGGCAAGCAATTCGATCCTCGAAATGTTCAAACTCTCAACATCCGGCGCGGTTTGCGTCGTTATATTGTCGGAATCACGCGCAAAAATATTTTGATCGAGCTGGAGCCAAAGATAGTGGAGCGTATCGGGCGAGAGATTTCTATAAGTTATCATTTCCTTTCCGATAAGCCGCTGATTCGCGTCGTCAATCTCGACATCAATCACGTAATCGGCACGCTGCTGCCAGTAACGATGCCCGGGAGCGCCGGACGCCGCTCGATATTCGTTTGGCGTCGGCAGTTTGTCCTCGTTTAACTGCCGGAACTTATCAACCGGATTGGATTTCGACTGCCCGAAGGCAAAAAAGACGCTGAATAATACAAAAATTACTAAAGAAATTGAACGCGAAGCCACGGATTTTTCTCTCCCCTTGATTATTTTACTGCGAAATTACTCAAAAAACCGGATAACTTGTATTTTTTAGTTTCATAAAAAAATGGAGAAAAAGCAATTTTAAACTTTCATCGGCAATTTTGAACTGCAACTTCCGGCTTTTTTCTCTCGTCTAAAAATGGGTTAAACTAAAGTTCGGAAACTTTCTCCCGGATCGGAAATCATGAAAAAAATCCTTTTTACCATTGCATTCATTTCTCTTTTTTCAACCGTCATATTCACACAAACCAGAACCGATCTGGCTCTTAGGCGCGTGACTGAACAAGACGAAACCAGCCGCGACGCGCAGGGCAAACTTATAAAACTAAACGCTCAGGAACATCTTGCCCGCGCCGAGGTTTATATGGCAAACCGCCAATTTCCCGAAGCCCGCGAGCATTGGCAGATAATCGTTGATAATTTTTATGAAGATTCGACCGTTATGCCGAAAACGCTTTTCGGCATCGCCCGATCCTATATGTGGGAGCGCGAATACGACAAAGCCGTTTTCTGGTTTGACAGACTCGCTCAAAATTTTCCAAATACAAAAGACGGTCGGGAAGGCTTGGCGTTCAAAGGCGCATCCCTCGTGCGCGCAGGCAAAAATCTTGAGGCTTCGGAAACCTACAAGCAATATGTAAATCTTTATCCGACGGGCGAGA
>DATHTS010000671.1:0-2687 GCA_035462935.1 Pyrinomonadaceae bacterium | reverse complement strand
CCGATCCTGTTTTTCTCGATTTTAGGCTCGGCGGTCGGATATCTGATGATCGGTTTCGCCTTTGCGCTCTGGATGGTTTTTGCCGGAAGAATTATCTCGGGAATAACGGGCGGAAATATCTCGACCGCGCAAGCCTACATTGCCGATGTAACATCCATAGAAAACCGCGCGCGGGGAATGGGACTTTTCGGCGCGATGTTCGGTCTGGGTTTTGTTTTCGGTCCGGCAATCGGCGGGATTTTAAGCCGTTACGGGATTCAAGTGCCGTTTCTTTTCGCTGCCGCTTTGTCTCTTGTCAATGCCATTCTGCTTTATTTTATCCTGCCGGAATCGGTCAAAAAAGGCTCGTTTGACGAAACAAAAAAACGGAAAAGCCGCATTGTCGAACTCGTCGAATCATTAAAAGACGCGCGTTTCGGGACGTTGACGGCGATTTACTTTTTCCTCATCACCGCGTTTTCGATTATGACTTACGCATTCGTGCTTTTCACGATGTTTCGCTTTGGCTACACTGCCGAGCAAAACGGTTATATCTTCGCTTTTATCGGCATTTTATCAGTGATTTTCCAGGGCGGTCTTTTCACCCGTTTGGTTCACTCGTTCGGCGAAACCTCGCTTACAATTGCAGGATGTTTGATAATGTCGGCGAGTCTTTTCCTGCTTCCCTATATCAGCGCGGATTTCGGCGGTTTGATCGGCTTGCTCGCCGTAGTCGCTTCATTATCCATCGGCAACGCGATGGCGTCGCCCGCTTTATCCAGTCTCGCCTCAAAAATCTCTCACGAAAACGAGCAGGGCAAAGCGCTCGGCGTGATACAATCGGGCGCGAGTTTGGCGCGGGCAATCGGTCCGGCGGTCGGCGGCGTTCTGCTCAATAACGCTTTTAATAAGGTTGATAATTTTACCGTTCAGCGAACTTTCTGGACGGCGGCGGCGATTATGGTCGTAGCGGTTTTTATTGCGGTTTATTTTGCGAAGATGGAACAAAGGCAAGCTATTGTTTAATTTTTTTTACTGCTGCTCTGTGTTTCCGCGTCTGCGGCGGTAAATTTATTTTTTCGGTTTGAGAATGGTTTCGAGTTTCCAATTCTTATTGGCAAATTTATCTTTAGCTTTTATAATCAGCCAATTTTTCTCCTGATTCGCCATTTTCACAAGCGTAAATTCGCCCTTCAATTTCTCGCCGTGAAACGTAAAAACGAGTTTCCCATTTTTCAATTGTTCTTCCGCATTTTCCGCCTCAAACTCACCTTTATCCCAAATCCGAACTTCGCCCGCGCCGTAGCTTCCTTCCGCAATTCTGCCTTCATAATCAATGTAGCGGAGCGAATGATCGGGAACTTCGACGGCTAAACGTTTATCCGCCGGATTCATAGAAACACCTTTCGGCACCGCCCAACTCTTTAACACGCCGCCGATTTCCAGCCGCAAATCGAAATGCAGGCGCGAAGCGTGATGCTCGTGAATGACAAAGCGTTTTTGCATAAAACGATTTTAATATAAAATGGCTGTGAAGTTCACCAAATAATTGAGTAAATCAAATTTATGCCAAGTTTACAGGGAGGCTTTTTCAATGCTTTTATTCGTTTGTTTATCAGGCGGCGATATGGATTCGATGAATACGCTCTGGCAAAAAAGGCGCGTCGAATTTTCGGCTCGCCGAGAATTTTTCAGTGGATTCACACTCGCGGATTAAGCCTGCGATATGTAAATGAAGAAAACGTGCGCGGCGAATGGCTCGAAACCGAACAAACCGAGCAAGGCGCGATTTTTTACATTCACGGCGGCGGTTATGTTTCCTGTTCCGCCAAAACTCATCGCCCGATTACGGCGACACTCGCGCGTTTAACCCGCTTTCGCGTTTTCAGCTTGGAATATCGCCTTGCGCCCGAAGATCGTTTTCCGGCGGCTTTGGATGATGCGTTTGCCGCTTACAATTGGCTGCTCGAACAAAATATTTCGCCGTCGAAAATAGCTCTCGCGGGCGATTCGGCGGGCGGCGGTTTGGTTCTTGCTTTGCTTTTGCGGCTGCGCGATTCTAAATTACCGCTTCCGGCTTGCGCGGTATGTTTTTCGGCGTGGACGGATTTAGCCGGAACGGGCGAATCAATCCGCACAAACGGCGACCGCGACGATATGTTTTATCCCGAAAATATTCCCGAATTTGCCGCCGCTTATCTTGGCGAAACACCGGCGGAAAATCCGTTTGCCTCACCCGTTTTCGGTGATTACAAGAATTTGCCGCCGATACTTTTTCAAGTCGGGTCGACGGAAGTTTTACTCGATGATTCGCGCCGCATTCATCAAAAAATTCAGGAAGCGGGCGGCATAAGCGAAATTGAAATTTTCGATGATATTTTTCACGCTTGGCAAATGGGCGCGGGAATTCTACCGGAAGCGCGGGATTCTTTAAGCAAAGCCGCGGAATTTATTCGGCGATATATTTCTATAGCAAAAGTTTTATAAATTTTTACTAGAGGCTAACTCAAAAATACAAGACGTAAGGTTAAGCCAGCGGTCTGTGACCGTGTTTTCCGAAGATTGTTGCTTGAAACGCGGTCATAGACCGCTGGCTTAACGATAATATTATTTTTGAGATAGCTTCTATTAACAGGAAATTCAAAATTATGAAAAGAGTAATCGGCATCGGCGGCGTATTTTTCAAAGCGAAAGACCCGAAGGCTTTG
>DATHTS010000670.1:0-2648 GCA_035462935.1 Pyrinomonadaceae bacterium | reverse complement strand
AAAGCCTGCTAAAGCAGGGACTCTGAACGCAGGCTTAATTTCTTCCCAATAAAAATATGAGTCTGACAAATCAAAGTGTTGCGGTAATTACGGGCGCTGCTTCGGGCATCGGACGCGCGCTGGCGGTTCGTCTGGCGGAAGAAAAGATTGCCGGTATCGCTATTTCCGATGTGAACGCCGAAGGATTAAACGAAACGTCGCAAAAGGTTGAAAAGCTAAATGTTCCCGTTTCGGCTCATATTATTGACGTTTCAAAGCTCGAAGAAATTCAAAAATTTGCTGATGAAGTTTTAGCCGGACATGGGCGCGTAACGCATTTGATAAATAACGCAGGCGTCGGCGTTTTAGGAACTTTCGAGCAGATTTCCCTCGAAGATTTCGAGTGGCTGATGAGCATAAATTTCTGGGGCGTCGTTTACGGCTGCAAAGTTTTTCTTCCAATTCTGAAGGAGCAAGAAAAGGCGCATATCGTTAATGTTTCAAGCGTTTTCGGCTTCGTCGCGCCGCCCGAACAGAGCGCCTATTGTTCGAGCAAATTCGCCGTGCGCGGTTTTACCGAATCGCTGCGTCACGAACTCGAAGACACAAATATTCGCGTATCTTCCGTTCATCCTGGCGGAATTAAAACCAATATTGCCCGAAATTCGCGTCTCGGCGAAAACACGCCCGAAGAATACAAGCAGCAAGGCGTGAAATTTTTCGACAAAGTCGCGCAAACTTCCGCCGAGAAAGCCGCCGACGTGATCGTTCGCGGAATCAAATCGGAAAATCCGCGAATTTTAATCGGCGCTGACGCCCAGGCGATCAATATCGTTCACCGGCTTTTTCCGAGGAAATATCTAAAAGTTATTGAAAAAATTGTAGGACACCGTATGGATTTGCGAAAGAAAGTTTAGTCAAAGGCACCAAGAACTAAAACTACCGTAACAAAAAGGAATAACAACAATACCGCTGTAAGAAATCTTCTCTCCATTTATTTTTAAAGGCTTAAATTGCCAATTTTTAATGGTTTCTTCCAAGTATTCATTAACCTTTTCTGAAAACTTCGATAAAGAATTAATTTCTTTTACCTTCCCGTTTTCATCTACAACAAATCGCAAACGAAATTGACCTCGTGCATGAAAATCTCTTACTTCCTGCGGAACATTGGGAAACTCAAATTTGACTATTCTTTCTTTTATTTTTAAGGATGCAAGCGGAATAACCTTTTTCTGTTCCGTTTGTGAAAATGCTGAAAGTGAAAAACAAATTAAAAAAATTGTAGATAATAAAAATCTCATATTTACTTCTCCGGCAAAGTCATCGTCTCGCCCTCATTATCAATTTCCAGATGCCGCGTCGTATGCTCAGTGACGCTCGGCGGAACGAGTTCGCCGGTTTGGTAGCTTTTTTGTTGTGGAGCGATATATTCCGTCTGCGTGGGCGGCAAGCTCGCATTTACCTGCGGCGCGGCAAACTGAGACGGCGAAGACTGTGATTCGGTTTGAAGCCTCTTTTTCTCAATTCGCTTCGATTTTGTAATATTGCTAATCCCGCTGGCTAAAAGGGAAAAGGCTGGAAAAAGCATCGCCCACCACCAGGCGCTTCCGCCGGCGACATTGGTATTTAACAAAACAACCGAAATAATCAGAAAGCCGATGCCTAAAATAAAATTTCTAACACCGGCGCTCCAGAGATCGTCGGGATCATTCGAACGCACTCTGCCGCGCCGATCAATATAATATTCCGCTTGTTTCAACTGCACGCTTGAAGCGTTTGACTCTCCCGCCAAGTTTGTCCCGCAGCTACGGCAAAATTTTCCGTTGTCCGGGTTTTGTGTTCCACATTTTGGACAAAACATAATTTTTCCGTTCCTAAAGGCTTATTTCTTCGGCAAAGTCATCGTTTCGCCTTCGGAATCCGTTTCCAGATGCCGCGTGGTGTATTCCGTGACGCTCGGCGGAGGCTGTAAATCGCCGGTATCGTATGCTGAACGGCGCGACGGTTCGACGTAATCTTTCGAAGCGGATTGTTCGCGCTCAATATTTTCGACGGCTTCCTTGGCATCTTTCAAACTCGTGCCGAACATTTCGCGGTGAACTTTTATGGCTTCAATTTTTCTGCCCAAACTGATAAGCTCCTGTATTTCGTTGAAATCAACCTGCGAAGACGACAGCGCGGCTGGATTATTCGGTTGATTCATCGCACCACCGAAACCGGCGGAAAAGCCCATCCGTTTTTCCATTCGTTTTGATTTCACACAATCCGAAATCCCCTTTGCTAATCCGATAAATCCGGGAAACAGCATCGCCCACCACCACCTTTGTCCATTTGCTACGTTTGTTAAAAGCAGCACAATTGAAATCACAAGAAAGCCGATGCCGGTGAAGATACCTTTGATTCCGTCGCCGTAAACCTCGTTCGGGTCTTGGCGTCGGCGGGCTTCCTGATTAACATAAGCCGTCCCCGGATAAATCGTATTTTCCGGCAGATTCCCGCTCAGAACTGCCGAAACGCTTGCCAAATCCGTGCCGCAGCTTCGACAAAATTTCCCGTTATCCGGGTTCTGTGTTCCACATTTCGGGCAAAACATATTGTTATTCCTTTGTCCTTAGCTCTTTGTCCTCGGCTTTTTACTTTTGCCTTTTTACTTTTTACTTTTTACTTTT
>DATHTS010000669.1:0-3461 GCA_035462935.1 Pyrinomonadaceae bacterium | reverse complement strand
TTTCCGCCTGTTTCAATCAAAGCGTTTCTGACGGTTTCTTCGGTAATCTCCTTTTTAAAACGCGGATTTTTATCCAAACTGAGTTTTTCGCTTCGTTCATCGGCTGATAATTTTTGCCAGTTTTCAAGACGATATTTTTCCAGCTGAAGCCGGATTCTTTCCTTTTCATTTTCGGGCAATTCGGCAAACCAGTCGCTTGCGCGTCGGCGGCGATAGCTTTTTATTTCATCGGATTGGTTGAGGATTTCCTGCCGCTTCATTTCTCGATAAGCTCCAAATTCTTCATCGGTCAAATTATCCCAAAACTTGCGCGACATTTTTTGCGCTTTTTCGCTTGTCATTCGCTCACGATTTTTTTTGTTCCACTCCGCTCTTTCTCCGGGAGTTTTGTTCTGCCATTCCATTTTTCGATGGTAAGCGGCGTGTTGCCGGTAATCTTCCGCCCGCAGATTCTCGATGTTGTTATTCAAATGATTATGATCTACGTGGTGCGATACCTCGTTTTTTTTGAGCTTTCTGCCGAGCGCGAATTCGAGCAAATAACGATGTTCGGGAATTGTCTTGCCGACACCCAAACCGATTTGCCGGTAGCCGTCAACCGAATACGAAGTATTGAAGGCTTTCAGACTTTCGCCTTTTTTGAGCGCTTTCAGAGGCTTGTAAGAACCGTTGGTCAGCATAATCAGATGTTCGGGCGTGGCGAGAATTTCATCTTCAACCCATTTTTCTTTTCTTTGTCCGCTCCACCACCCGTAACGCAGGCGATAAACTTCTTTCTCGCCAGTTTTCCAGACTTTTTCTACTTCCGACAAAATGATTTTTTTCTGATCATGGCAATACGAATAAACATGAAAACCGGATTTTCCAACCAAATCTTTAATCGGGATACCTTTCGGATAAAAGCTCAAATCTCTCGGCGTGTCAATTAATGTATCGCCCGCAACGCACAATCCGCCCGTGTCTGGACGAGCGTCCGTAAGTTGCAGGAAATAGTCGTGTCCCTTTTCGTCAATTCCGAGAACTTCCTGAATTTGCGGTTCGGTCTGTAAAGCGAAATTTTTCGGGCTTCCGCCGCCGAGAATGAAAATTGCAGATTTGCCGCCTTTTTTTGATTTCTTGCCCGTGTGAATAATGCCGCGTTTTGCCGCCAGCACAATCGCGGCGGTTTCGTTTACGTCTAAATTTGGATTGAGAATGAGTTTTCCGCCTTGCAGTTCTTTGGCGGCGATGTTCATCCCGATTGAAGAATCGCCGGGCGAGGAAGTGTAAACCGGAACGCCGTATTCGTAAGCGACGGCGAGCAGGGATTTTTCCTTGATGCCAAGCCGCTTTTCGCGCTCGCGCACGTATTTTCCGGCGAGATAATGAAATTCGGCTGACGACATCGTTTTTTGGAACTCCTCGTGTTCAATTAAACGACGGAAAAACTCATCCGTATCGAGCAAGACCGAATAATCAAAAAAGATGTCGAAAATCCGCACGACTTCTTCTTCCCGAAGAATCCGGTCGTCCATTTTCGCGTCGCCCTGGTGAAGCGAAAGACCGATTCCGAAATGCGTGTCATGATAAAGATTCGCGCCCGTCGAGATTATCCAATCAATAAATCCGGCTTTGATCAGCGGAATCAGCGCGGAAATGCCCAATCCCGCAGGCGTTAAAGCGCCGGTTAATGTAACGCCGATAGTTACATCCGGTTCAAGCATTTTTTGCGTGAAAAGGCGGCACGCTTCTCTTAATCTCGCCGCGTTATACGCCATAAAAGATTCGTCAACCAAATCCGCCAAAGCCGTGTTTTTGTCAATCGGCGCCGGGTCAATCCGCTTGCCGCTCAGAAATCTGCTTTTCTTTTTTGCCATAACTTGTTTAAATTCGCTTTATAAAAAAATAGCACAGATTTTCACCTGTGCCATAAGAACAAAATTAAAAAATTGCGGGTTTATTTACGCTTTGAACAGCCGTTTGGTATGGTAGTTAATCTTTTATGCCGAGATAGATTTCATACTTTTCTTCCATCTTCGTCCAATCGAAAGCCGAGCTGACGACAAAGCCGCCCATCATACAAAAAACGATAAAAAATTGACCGTTTTGGAAGAGGTTTAATTCTATACCGAGAAAATTCGCGGCAATCAGAAGCAGGATTATGCTGAGAAGCCACGACGACGCGCGTTTGAAAATCCAGAACCATTTCCCCTCGGCACGCTGTTTTTCCCAGCGAGCGAGCTTTTCCATTTCTTCAGGCGATAAATTACGATTTGTATTTTGTTTTGAGAATCCAAAATTCATTTATTTATTTTTCCTTTATTTATTTGGGGTTTTGACAAACACTGAGGGTAGAAACAGCGTTTGAGGCAAATGTAATTTTGCCAGAAATCCGATACTTTTTGCAACGTCAAACGCGAAAAAGCAGTGATTTTTTTGAATAAAAAGAGAATTCTGTTGTAAAAAATCCGTTTCTTCCAAAAAAAAACGGCACAAACTTATATTTATGCCGTAAAATCGGTCGGAGAGAGCGATAAATAGGAATTGAAACTAAGCCGATTTTTGTTCCTGCTTGACCTTATTCGGCTGCGGCGTAACGCGCAGATAAGGTTTCAGAGCTTTCCAGCCGGCAGGGAATTTTTCTTTAGCTTCTTCGTCGGAAACCGCCGGAACGATAATGCAGTCGTCGCCGTCTTTCCAGTTTACCGGCGTCGCCACGCTGTAATTTGCCGTTAATTGCAGCGAATCAATCACGCGCAGAACTTCATCGAAATTTCTGCCCGTGCTTGCCGGATAAGTAATCATCAATTTGACCTTTTTGTCGGGACCGATCACGTAAACCGAGCGCACGGTAAACGTATCGCTGGCGTTCGGATGAATCATATCGTAAAGATCGGAAACTTTTTTGTCCGAATCGGCGATAAGCGGGAAATTCAGAGCCGTCCCTTGGGTTTCCTCGATGTCCTTCGCCCAACCTTCGTGCGAATCTTTCGGGTCAACGCTCAAGCCGATAATTTTTACATTTCGCTTGTCGAATTCGGGTTTCAAACGCGCCGCTTCGCCGAGTTCGGTCGTGCAGACGGGCGTGTAATCCTTCGGATGCGAAAACAAAACGCCCCAGCTATCGCCGAGCCATTCGTGGAAATCAATTGTTCCTTCCGTGGTTTCAGCAGTAAAATTCGGCGCGTCGTCACCAAGCCTGATTGCCATATTTTTATCTCCTTTTGGGGTTATTTAAGATAGTAATTTGTTACAGTTTAAAGGAAAAATTGTCAAGAAACAAGGTGGATTGTTG
Organism: Pyrinomonadaceae bacterium; assembly: GCA_035462935.1. Lineage (GTDB taxonomy): Bacteria > Acidobacteriota > Blastocatellia > Pyrinomonadales > Pyrinomonadaceae > DATHTS01. The sequence goes on along the minus strand of DATHTS010000669.1, from coordinate 187 downwards.
CCGGGATAATTTTCTGATAAAAATGAAGGTTTGTTCAGTTCGCCGATAGCTAGAGCGGTTAAGAAATCAGTGTAAGGAGAAAATTAATCGTTTTGATTTACACCTCTTGTTCTTTGAAAAATAAAACCTCAATAAAAAAAAAGGAAAATCGTTTTTGACCGGAGCGCGGGCGGCTCGCCCGCAATGA
>DATHTS010000668.1:0-5118 GCA_035462935.1 Pyrinomonadaceae bacterium | reverse complement strand
TGCAAAATCATACTAACAAAGTATCTTAATCTTTTGCGGTTTCTGAATCTAAAAATGTAGCTGTCACTTGTTTTGACAGAGTATTGAAGTGATAGAATACTTTCAGATTTTCAATAAAACTGTTGTTAAAATCTGATAAATAAAGGGTTAAATGTTTGGAGCGAGCATCGGACGCGGAGCGAAACGAATCATTGACGCCATTGTGCGCTGGCTGGCGTTCGGGGGCGTCCATCCGAATATCCTGACGGTTATCGGCGTTATAATCAGCGTTGTATGCGGCATTCTTTTCGGCGTTGGAGAGTTTTTCTGGGCGGGAGTTGTTTTAATCGTCGCCAATCTTTTCGATATGCTGGACGGAAATGTGGCGCGTCTGACGGGCAGGGTAACGCGCTTCGGCGGCTTTCTCGATTCTTCGCTTGACCGGCTTTCGGATATGGTCGCGTTTCTCGGGATAATGGTTTTTTACGCCAGCAACACGCCGCAACGCTCCGTATTAAACGTATTTCTCGCCGGTTTGGGATTAATCGGCTCGGTGATGGTCAGCTATACGACAGCCCGCTCGGAAAGTTTGGGCGTCAAGGCAAACGTCGGATTTTTGCAGCGACCCGAAAGAATAGTTTTACTGATAATCGGCGCGCTTTCGACTTTTCCAAATTCCGACTTCTTTTTGGCAAACCGGATGCCGCAGGTGCTTTGGATTTTGGCGATAGGTTCTTTCTGGACGTTTATTCATCGGATGTATTTTACCTGGAAAGAGTTTAGAAAATTGGAGGCAGCGGCTTAAATCGAAAATATAAATGGATTGGCTTGGTGAATTTATAGCAACTCTCTCGTGGGGTAGAATTTTAATCGGGGTCGGGATTTTTTTGCTGTCGCTCGGATTCAGTTTTTTGTCAATAGTCGTCGTGATGGTGAAAATTCCGGCAAATTATTTCAGTTCACACTACGAACAGGATTTTATGCCGGGCAGCCCCTGGCTTGTGCGCTGGGGCGCGGTGATTGCAAAAAATCTCTTCGGAGCGTTTTTGGTTGTGCTCGGTATTTTTCTCTCGCTTCCGGGTGTGCCGGGGCAAGGTATTTTGACGATTCTGCTCGGTTTGATTATGCTCGATATTCCGGGCAAGCGTCCGCTGGAAGCGAGAATTATAAAACGACCGTCAGTCGAATCGGCGATTAATAAATTACGCGCTCGTTTTAACAAACCGCCTTTAATTTTAGATTAGAAATGGGATTTTTAGATATTTTTAAACGCAAACAAGCAAATAATTCAGTTCTTGACCGCCGCGAATTCCTGCTCAAAAACGGCAGAATTACCGACGGCACAATTATTGACACCGAGACGACCGAATCGGGCGAGGAAATCGCTTATTATTTTTACAATATTCAAGGCGTTGATTTTGAATCGTCCGAAATCCTGACCGAAGAACAGCTTAAAGAGCCTTTGAAATACGCGCCCGGAGCGAAAGTCGGCGTTCGTTTTGACCCGAAAAATCACGGAAATTCGATTTTGATTTAATTTTTCCGTGTTATAATTTCGGGTGAGGTGAAAGAGATGGAAAAGAGTCTCAAATCAAAAAACGGCTCGTCGGCAAACGAAGAAAAAGAAGTTTCTTCAGAAAGAAAAGTTCCGATTATCGAGACATTAAAACCGAAGAAGCGATATACAAAACTGGAAAAAGAATTGATTGAAGCTACCATAGCTGCAATGGATGTTTTGATAAAACAGAAAAATGCCCAGGAATAAATCTTTTGTTTTTGACCAAAATATCTTTACCGGATACTCGAAAATTATTCGCAGCAGCCCGACTTTAGCGTTGAAAATGCATCTTTCCAGCGTCGTTTTATACGAACTCGTCGCCACAACCGTCTCAGCAGAGGATTTGGATGTTTTTGAAAGACTGCGAAAACTTCACGACAAAAAGAAAACTCTCCTGACTCCCGACAAAAACGATTGGTGGGAAACCGCAAAATTGATTCGACGCCTTCGCTTCAGCGATAAATCCGCTTCGCGCGGCTTAACCCCGAAAATTCAGCACGCACAGCAATTGCAAAACGACGCTTTGATTGCGCGGAGCGCGACGCTTGCAAAATGTTACGTTGTTACGGAAGATATTACTGATTTCGGACAGTTTTCGCCTTTTATGCCGAATCTCGAAGTCGTGAGCGGCACGGAGTTTTTCGGAAAAACTTAAACTTTTATGTTCAAAAAAATTTTAATCGCCAATCGTGGGGAAATTGCCGTCCGGGTCATTCGAGCCTGTCGCGATCTGCAAATTAAAACCGTCGCCGTTTATTCCGAAGCCGATAAAAACGCGCTTCACGTCCGTATGGCTGACGAGGCATATCTAATCGGCGCTCCGCCTTCGTCGGAAAGCTACCTGCGGATGGATAAAATCATCGAGGTCGCCAAAAAATCAGGCGCGGTAGCGATTCATCCGGGTTACGGTTTTTTATCGGAAAACGCGGAATTCGTCAGAAAAGTCGAGGAAACGGGACTCGTTTTTATCGGACCGCCGCCGGAAGCGATGGAAGCGATGGGCGGAAAAATCTCGGCGCGAAGGCTCGCTATCGAAGCTGACGTGCCGGTCGTCCCCGGCACAACCGAACCGCTTCATTCATTTGAAGAAGCCAAAGAATCAGCCGAAAAATTCGTTTATCCCGTGATGCTCAAGGCTTCGGCGGGCGGCGGGGGCAAAGGAATGCGGCTGGTCGAAAGCGAAAAAGATTTGAAAACAGCTCTGGAAACGGCGCAGAGCGAGGCGCTCGCTTCTTTCGGCGACGCTTCGGTTTATCTGGAAAAAGCGGTTGTGCGCCCGCGCCACATCGAAATTCAGGTTTTCAGTGATAAACACGGCAATTTCGTTCACCTCGGCGAGCGCGAATGCTCGATTCAGCGCCGCCATCAAAAGGTTGTGGAAGAATGTCCGTCGCCGATTAATTCCGCAGAGCTGCGTCAAAAAATGGGCGAAGCTGCAATCAAAGTCGCCGAAGCGGTTGATTACGTCGGCGCTGGAACGGTCGAATTTCTCGTTTCGGACGTTGATAAATCCTTCTATTTTTTGGAAATGAACACGCGCCTTCAGGTCGAGCATCCCGTAACCGAACTCGTTACCGGCATTGACCTTGTGCGCGAGCAAATTCACGTCGCCTGGGGCGAAAAGCTTTCATTTTCACAGGAAGACATTTTTTGGGATAAACACGCGATTGAATGCCGCGTTTATGCCGAAGACCCGGAAAATAATTTTCTGCCTTCGCCCGGCAAAATCACCCGTTTAAGTCTGCCGCACGGCAACGGCGTGCGCGACGACGGCGGTATTTATGAAGGCGCGGAAGTTTCGATTTATTACGACCCGATGATTTCAAAGCTGGCGACTTACGGCAGAAACCGGCAGGAAGCGATTGACCGAATGCGCCGCGCTTTGCAGGAATACGAGGTCGGCGGCATAAAAACCACGCTTCCTTTTTTCCGTGAGATTATCGAAGATGAGGAATTTATCGCCGGAAATCTCGACACTGGTTTTATTCCCCGATTTTTTGAAAGGAAAAAAGCGAAAGAAAGCGGTGAAATCAACCGGGATATGGCTTTAATCGGCGCGGCTCTCGCTTTCAGCGAAAAGCAAAAAACCGCCGCCGCGCAAACGCAAAAAGCCGAACAAACAAACAGCCGTTGGGCAATTGCCGGAAGAATGGCGCAACTTAACAGCCGAATCTAAACAATTCCCTTCCCTTTTACCTCGCCCAAGCCGTCAAGCCGCCGTCAACAATCATCGAGTGTCCCGTCACGTAAGACGCGGCGTCGGAACAAAGCCAGACGACCGCCTCGGCTGCTTCTTCCGGGCGTCCGATTCTTTGAAGCGGAACCATCTGCTCTATTTGTTTTTCCGCCGCCCCAGCCGCTTCCGAATCTCCGCCCGAAGCGCGCTCGAAAACTCGTTCGAGCATCGGCGTTTTGAAACCGCCTGCAACTAAAATGTTGACGCGAATTCCCTGCGCCGCGTATTCCTGCGCGGCGGATTTCGAGAGCGCGAGAACGCCGGCTTTCGTCGCTGCGTAAATCGCGCCGTGAGCTACTCCGCCGAGACCGTTCACTGAAGACGTATTAACGATTGCTCCGCCGGTAGGCTGCTGGTTGAGCATCTGCCTGATTTGATGTTTCATACAAAGCCAGACGCCTTTGAGATTTACCGCAACCGTTTGGTCGAATTCCTCTTCGCTGAAATCAGCCGTCGGCGCGAGAGTTTCGCCTTCTGTTGCCGCATTGTTAAACGCGCAGTCGAGCCGACCATAAGTTTCAACCGTTTTCGACACCAAAGCCTCAATTTCTTCGGGTTTCGCCATATCCGCGCGTATGAAAACCGCCTCACTGCCGCTCAAAACGATTTCATGCGCGGCTTGCTCGCCCATTTCGACTCCGCGAGCGGCGATAACAATTTTCGAGCCTCGCTTAGCGAACGCGCGGGCTGTCGCCAATCCTATGCCGGAATTTCCTCCGGTTATCAATACTACTTTTCCTTCCAGATTCATCGCCTGTAATACGCTCGAAATTATTTTTTGTTTTCTTCCAGATTAAAAACCTTTCAAACTATCCTTTCTTAAGCTGTATTAATTTATTGATAAGCAAAACTCTTGAGATTAAAAGGTATATTGCAAAATCAAATAAATTTCCCTATAATGACACTCAAATTTGCCCTGCATCAGCAGACTAGCAACCGATTCAATTTACTTTCGCATCTATTCAGATACTTTCGAGGAGTTTTCTGAAAGTTCTTTCCCTGAAATTTCTGTTATTTTCCCTTAATTTTTAACCATTGGAGGAGATATGTTTTTTAATTCCAAAATCTTTCGCGCCGTTTGCGTAGCTTGTTTAGTTTTATCAATGACCGTTTTAGCATTTGCCGATACCATTCGCTTAAAAGACGGAAGCATTATCAAAGGCAAAATCGTCAGTTTTACCGGCGGAAAATTTACGATTGTGATCGGCGACGGCTCGCGCCAGCGTGAGATGAGCTTTCGCGCCGACGAGGTTGAGTCAATCGTATTCGATTCCGGCAGTTTGCCGGTTGCCGACAATACAAACCCGGCGAGAAACAACGATAATTCGACGATTATTCCGACCGC
>DATHTS010000667.1:0-10822 GCA_035462935.1 Pyrinomonadaceae bacterium | reverse complement strand
GGCGCGGGCGGACAAGGCTATTCCTTCTGGATTTCCGCGACGGACGGAAAGCCCATTCAGACCGGCGTGAAACCCGACCGCACCGCCGATCAAGCTATTATGTTCGGCTACGGTTTCGCGCCCAAAGACGGAAAGATTATGCCGCAGAGCTTTTATTTTTCGGGCTATCCGCTTCCGCCTGCCGACGCTCCGTTTGTCAGCCAGAATTACACCGATTTCAAAGTCGTCAAACCCGATCCGGCGCAAACGTGGGATCAGGTCAGCAAGCTCGATCCGGCAACGCTTCCGCCGTGCCAGTTGTTCGATCCGCCGAAGGATTCCGAATTGCTCATGGGACAGGAAAAGCGCTCGCCGACCTGGGGCGACATCGGGCGATGGAAGAAAAACGGCGCGAAATAAATCGCGCCGAAACAACTGATCAATTCAATTTGGCAAGAGAAACATTCTGCCTTAAGACGAGCGTGTTGTTGTCCGGGTCCTGAAAGAATGCGAAGAAGTCAACATACCCTTGGTCGGATTTGTTTTCGATGATTTCTCCGACGGATACGCCTTTATTTATCAGAGATTGCCGCACGGATTTGATGTCGGCGACTACAAAAGTCGGCGCCGTGCCGGGCGTCGCGCTCGGGTCTTGTTTCGGCAGAGGCGCGTCAATATCTTTGTATAAACCAATGGCGATATTGCTGTTTAAGCCCGGCAGGTTGAGTTGTAAATAGGAGTCTTTTCCGAACTTGCCGTCCGAGTTAAGAGTGTAACGCGCGTCAATCGTACAGCCGAGAATATCAGTATAAAAGTTTTTGGAATTCAATATATCGCTGGACGATAATTTTACGACTAAACCGTTCTCCACCAGCGATTTGCGGTCGGCTGGCGTCATATCTTCATCGGAGACATATTCGAAACTCGGTCCCGCCGTATATCCCGGATTATTCGGGTCTTCGAGGGCGAGAAGCTTCAGAGCGTATAATCTGACGGAAAACATAAGCCCCATCGCCGCTTTAATCTGTTCCGGTTCTCCGTTAAAAGCACGGTGCAGGGAATTTAACAGGCTCGTGTATGAATAGTTAAATAATTTGCTGTTCACGTAAGCCGGCGAAGCGACCGGATAATCGTTCATCTTCGGGTTTTCCCGCATATTCGGAATTAACGAACCGTCAAAAGGTATCGGGTCGCCGGAATAGGAATAGCCGCTGGGCGCTTTCGGGTCTTTAACCAACCTTTTTCCCTTGACTATTTCCTGAAAACGATAATAATGCGCCGGTTCCGGCGTCATCGTATCATCGGGATTGACGAACGGGTCAATCGTCGTTCCTTCTCCCTGATTGACTATAATATCAATTCCGCGCAAGGCTGTTTTCAGATCGGTTATCGGGAAGAGAAGCTTTTTCGGGAAAAACTCTTCAAACGTCACTTGATTTTTCGCGTCGCCCGTAAAAATCGTCTTTTTCTTTTTCTTCGCTTCCCTTTCCAATTCTTCGAGTTGTTTTTTAATCTTTTGGTAAAACTGTCCGATTGTAATTTTACCGTCAGCCGCCGCCTTTTTGATATTAATCTTATTTTCCGGTTCTTCGATTACCATAAAAACATTCTTAATCAGGTCTTTTGAAAATTTGGCAATCGGCACGACCAAACCGGTCTCGACTCCGCCCGGCAGAGGTCCCGGATATGTCGGAATAAAAGGCGGCTTGTTTATAACCGGAGTTCCGCCGACGGCGTTCAATAAATTGCCGGCGATGGTCAAATGAAGCATTTCCTCGCCGAGTATCGAACCGATCAAATTTGAAATGTCGTCGTTGCCGGTATTATTCAAAGTAAAATTTGCCGTCAGATACGGGGGAATAGTCGAATGCTCAAGCTCGACGGCTTGCTGAACGGCATCCCTGACATCCTCAATTGTTTCGATCTTTACGTCTTTAAGAAGTATCATAGTGGTAGTAGTTAAATAGTTTTATGGATTTCTGGTCGTAACGGTTTTCTTCGTTCCTTTTGCGTTCAACACGCCGTCCAGATAATTAAGAATCATCTGCTGTTTATCGCGCGATAAATCTCTGGTCGCGGGCATATAGTTCGGGTCGGTTTTTTCTTTGCTGAAAACGAACTTTAATATTTCCGCATTAGCGTCAACCACGTTCTTGTCCGCCAGATTGAATATGCCTTTCGACATTATCGGGTAGAGATTGGCGTATTGCTGCATTATCGGCTGAATATCATCCCAGGTCGGATTTTTTACAGCAGCTTTCGGCACGCTGTCAAACACCAGAAGACTGATGAAATTTGCCTGATTGCAATTTTGAAATTGCTGGTCGCTTAAGTTATAGGATATGCCGTAAACCTGACCGTCAATATATCCTCTCGGATTTCCGGGGTCGGCTCCCGTGATTTTTATCGAAGCCTTTCCATTCGAATCCGTCTTAACTGATTTATTCGGATTGAATGTAAGAATATCGGGAACGCCCATTAACGGTGAACCGCTTGACGGCGGCGGTCCTATCGTGTTTGAAGTATCGGGTCGAAACTCGATTGATTTGCCGAAAAGCGGCTTGCCTTTATTAGTCGCAAAAAAATTAACCTGACAGCTTTCACCGGGATTCAAGCGAAAAACGAACTGGTCGGCGCAAACATATTCGACGCTTTCCTGAAGGACTACGGTAACTTGGGGCGGATTCAAGGTAAATGAATCGGTTTGACCCGTTATTTGATAATCAACAATAACGAGCGGAAATTTGTTGACTAATTTCAAATTTTCTTTTGATAAAGTGAATTTACATATTCCGGCAGAGTTTGCATACCAATCCGGGTCCGAATAATTGATTTTTCCGAGATAAACATAATCGGGATTTTTGTCCGAACCTTTGTCAACCGCCACTGCCAGATTTCGCGTTTCGGCGACTTTCCCGCCGGTAGAAAACTGTAGAGCGTTTCCAAGGTCCACCGTAAGGGTGTCGGGGTTTTCGTCAACGAGCGCGACTGCATAGTTGCAGTTATTGGCTTGCGGAAACAACTGTCTTCCCAATACGAAATGATTCGGCTCGCCGTCATTTGAAGGACCGATAGAACCGGCAATTCTGCCAAGCGTAAATTGCGCAGATGTATGATCCATATCGTATCGGTCAATATTAAATTGTATGGAAAGCTGTTTCGGGCTTGTTTCTTTTAATTCCCTAAGATACCTCGAATTTAGTTTTTCAATATCCCAGACGATATTTTTGATTACGGATTGATAAACAGCGCCCGCCGCCGCATCCGTAGTTAAATCGAGTGATCTGGTAAACCAAATATTGGTAAATGCGGCAGGTTCATATTCTCCTTTCATAACATCATTTCCGTCGGCTGCGATTCTAACGATCAAGCCCCACAGCATAGAGACCATTTGCTGCTCCGCGTCCAGATCGACAATCTTTCCTGCCACGCGGCTGTCGGCATCCATTAGCGACATTCCGATAATCGGATCATCTGCCGGAGCGGTCGCGGTCGTTCCGTCTTTGTAAGTTACACTCGTAATCTTACAGCCGACAAAACGCCAACTGCCCGTTCCATCAGGATTCCACCAGCCGTTCATATTATTTCCAGCTTGATATTCCTGATAAACGGGTATAAAAGTCGCGTTGTCAAAATGGGTCGGGTCATTGTTTACGGTTGACGGATCAGCCTGAAATTGCCCGGCAAACGTCAATCGTGGAGAATTTAGATAAGACATAATTATTTTGATTTTAGGGTCGTTTTGAAACTGTTTGGAAAAATGTGTCTCAAACATACGCCCGATAGAAAAAATTGTCAAGGCATTTTTTTAAATATTTATCAGGCAGGTTGTATCGCTGAAAATTTTAAATTTACAAGTAAGAAAAAGCCTGAAAACAGAAGCGTGTTTAAATTTAGCCGGGCGAAGCAATCAGCTTTACGGCTGTCGTTTTTCCCTTTTACAGAACTTCGCCGATACAGGTTGTTTCGGTCTTGTAAAAAGCCTACAATAGTGAGCGCTATTTCCGGTTCTGCCAAAAAACAACAAGTAATTAAGTCAGGAATAAAAGGTTTTGCCGATGCCGGAATTCTATTTAAAACTGAAAATCTAAACAAAATGAAAACATCCCATATAACAAAACGGATAAGGCTTTTCACATTAACGCTGAATGTTTTTCTCTGTCTTTTGTCGGCTTCGTTTTTGAACGCTCAGACTACTTCGACCATCGAAGGAAGCGTGTCAGATTCTCAGAGATCGGGCGTTTCGGGTGCGCGGCTGAAGATACAAAATGCTTCGCTGGCAATCGAACGCGCGGCGGTAACCGACGGCGAAGGACAATATGTATTTCCCGGACTTCCGCCCGGAAGATATATTCTGACGGTTTCGCACGCGGGATTTCTGACCGTTTCGTTTGAAGTCGAACTGCGGCTTAACCGCACTCTCGATTTCGACATCGCGCTCGAAATCGAACAGGTGCGCGAAGAAGTTTTAGTAAAAGCAGACGAACTGCCGCTCGATCTGACCGATCCGGCTTCGGCAACCGCCGTTACGCCGCGCGAGATCAGGGAAATGCCTCTGAACGGGCGCAATTATCAAGACCTTTTACAACTCGTTAACGGAGTCGCCGTCAATCGCCAAGCCGATCCGGGTTCCGATTTATCCGTGTCCGCGCTGGGCGAGCGCGGCGGCAACATCTTGTATCTGATTGACGGTTTTTCAAATCAGGATATGTTCGGCGGCGGCGCGTCGTCGCAGTTTAATCAAGATACGATTGCCGAATTTCAGGTGATGACCGCCGGATACAAAGCGGAATTCGGACGCGCGTCGGGCGGCGCGGTCAATGTGATTACGAAAGGCGGCACGAATATTTGGAACGCTTCGCTTTCGTTTTTCTATCGCAACGACGTTTTCGATGCCTCGAACATTGCCGGAACGGAAGCTCCGTTTTTGAGACGCTCGGATTTTGCGGCTTACGCCGGCGGTCCGCTTGTAAAGAACCGCTTCTTTTTTTTCGGTTCGGCGGAACGCATTCGGGAACGCCGCCGTCTAAACTTCGTTTTCCCGGAAAATACGCCGCAGAATTTGCGGGAAATCGAAAGCGGTTTCGATGACTTAATGCAAGACGACGGGACGCGCTTGTTTCTAAGATTTGACGAGCAGATTGGACGGCATCGCTTGAATCAGCTAATCAGTTTTACCGACCAGAAGCTTTCCGATTATCTGCCTTTATCGCAGGCGACGAACCTGCCTTCGACGCGGCAGGATTTCGGTTCGCGCCGTTTGATGCTGGGCGCGGCGGATACTATTTTATTCGGCGGTCAGGCTCGCCCGTTCGTGCTCACGCTGCGCGGTCAATACCGGCGCGAGCCTTCAACGACTGCGCCGTCGCACCCCGAAGCCGGACCGTCAACGCAAATCGAGCTTTTCAGCAGTCTCGAAACGGGCGGGTTTTTCGGAGACTTGGGACAGGTAACATTCGGCGCGCCGTTTACGCCGTCGGAGATAATTCAAAAATACGTTTCAGCCGGAAGCGATGCCGCCGTCTATTTCGACCGCCATATTTTAAAATTCGGCGGAGATTTTACCAACGCCCGCACCTCCGGCACGGAAGCGGATTTGTTATTCAATCTATTGTTCGCAACCGCTACCGACTTTGAACGATTCGGCGCTGTCAATTCGGGTTTGTTCACGTTTCGCACGAGAGGCGGAATCGGCGCGAATGACAAACGCATTTCTCTGGAAAATAATTACACGGGACTTTTCGCGCAGGACGATTGGAAACTGCGCGATAACCTGACGCTCAATCTCGGAATGCGCTGGGATTACGATTCGATATTCGAATCGAAGGGAAATCTCTCGCCGCGTCTCGGCGTTGTCTGGGCGGTTACGCCGAAAACCGTCTTACGCGCTGGTTGGGGAGTTTTTTACGACCAGATTCGTCTGGGACAGATTCGCGACATTCCGGCTTTCGGCGGCGCGAATATCACAAACGTTCAGCCGGTTTCCTATCCGCGATTTTTTTACGGCGTTCCGACCATCGCGCCGATTGTTTTCGGGCTTTGTCTTTCGCCCGTCCTGACCGACGCGCAGATTATCGCGACGGGCGCGACCTGCCCGCTCGGTCCTCTGCCGCTCGTCGGAGTTGATCGTCTCAACCGCGTCGTCGCGCCGGGACACGCGCCGATTCCGGCTAACGCGGTGGTAACGATTGAAAATGTGCAGTCATTGACCGGATTAACGCCCCAGCAGTTTGCCGATCAGGCGAGCGCGGCGATTCAGCGTCCGGCGGGTTTCTTTTTCTGGGGACCGTTCGGCACGCTCTCGCACATCGGCTCAACGACGACCGCGTTCCCCGTTACTCTCGATCCGGGTTTCCGAACGCCTTACACGCTCGGTTTTAACGTCGCAATAGAAAGAGAAATTTTCCGCCGCGTTTCGATCAAAGCCGAATATTTTCACAGGGACATCCGAAATATCGCCGGAGTTCGATTGACCAACATCGCGTTCGACGCGCGCTTGCCGGGAAACGACCGGCATTTTGAAGAACCGAGTCCGCTTCAGGAAATCAGAGGATTCGGTCCGTGGTTTAAGGGAACTTACGACGCTCTGAGCATTTCCTTTAAAATGCGCCGGACGCGGCGTTTTGATTTAGCCGGAAGTTACACATTCGCCCGCGCGACGGATAATCTGCGGTGTCCGAATTTGATAACGGGTCTGAGTCTCTGCGTTCCGTCGGACAGCTTTGTCGGAATTCCGCCCGTCGTTACCGAACAGGCGACCGGACAAACCAACGCCAACGGAAGCTTTATCGCAAGCAACGGCAATCCCGTCCCGCAAGCCGGAGTTTTCTATAACGGTCCCGACCTCGATCGCGGAGCTTCGGATTTAGCTCCGCGTCATACATTCACCGTTTTCGGAATAGCCGAGTTTCCGCGAAAATTTTCGATCAGCGGAATTTTCCGCGCGCAGAGCGGATTCCGCTTCAGCCGTCAGGCGCGGATTCCGGTTGATGCGGACGGCGATTTGAATTTCAATTCGATAGATCATTCGGTTGGACGCAACGCCTTTACCGCGCCGTCTTTCGTAAATCTTGACATCCGTTTTACCAAACGCTGGCAGATCAAAGAGCGCGTGAATTTGACGACGCTCTTTGAAATTTTCAATCTATTCAACAACCGGAATCCGGCGGCGGTGGAAACCGCAGAAGGCAGACCGACACCGTTCGGCAAGCCTCTGCAAGTCTTGCCGGGACGCGAAGGACAAATCGGATTACGGCTCGAATTTTAGAAACAGGTGATTATGAAGATTCTGATTCCGTTGGCGGTTGCGGCGCTTGTTATCATCATCTCTTTTTTCCTTTTCGGAGAATTGGAAACTATTTCGATCGAATTGCTGACGCAGCTTAAAAACAATCCGCTCCAATATGCATTTTTAAGCTTTATCATTCTTGTTTCCGATATTTTTCTGCCCGTGCCTTCGAGCATCGTTATGTATCTGAACGGCGTGTTTCTCGGAATCACCGGCGGCTTTACAGTTTCTCTGATTTCCGTCAATGTTTTTTCTACCGTCGGATATTTTGTCGGGAAATATTCTTCGATAGCATTAAAAAGCAAGCCGGACGCTCGCAGTGAAAAAATCCTGAAAGAATACGGGCATTTTGCGATAATAATCACGCGTGGTATTCCGGTGTTATCGGAAAGTATTTGTTTTGTCTGCGGCTACAATTTATATAACTTCAAAAAATACTTGCTTCTGAATTTTATCGGCTATATTCCCGTTTGTTTAATTTACGCATATTTCGGAAGCGCCGCAGAAAATCAAAACCTGTTTTTTATCTCTCTCGGCAGTTCATTGTTAGTTTCTTTTTTATTATGGATGGTCGGCAAAAAACTGATTGGCAGATCGGAGCAAATAAAAAACTTGCCTTTTTAATAATCATTTACTATACTACCGGAAAATTAAATCGCCGAAGTTGTTTTTTATAAAACAACACGGGGGAACCAAACATTGGGGCGTATCTGAATTTCAGAAGAAGACTTCTTCGCTTCCAGCCCGTCAGCTAACCTCGTAGGCATCGGAGAAGGACACTGAAGATTTGCAGAGAGCCTGTGGAGTCGAGTGGACTTCACAGGCTCTTTTTCTATTTTGCGAGCGATTGGGAGGTAAAAACGAATGAGAAAAATCTTTCTGGCTTTGATTTTAATAGGCTGCTGCGCCGGTTTTATCAACGCGCAAACAACAGTTGACGATGACGACAATCAATCGTGGAACGACGTCCAACTGACTGTTCCGATGACAAAAGAATTTGATTTTTTCACGCAAATCACGGCGCGTTTCGGCAATAACGTATCTCGTCTCGTTGATAGCAGATTCGCCCTCGGATTTGTCTGGAAACCGACAAAATCGCTTTCCGTCTCGCCATTTTACTTGAACATTGAGGCGCGGAATGCGCGGGGCAGGTTTCGTCAAGAGAATCGTTTGAATTTGCGGGCGACTTATCGCTTTCCGACAAAAGGCTTTGGACTTTCGCATCGCAGCCTTTATGAGTATCGAATCCGCCGACCGCGAAATTCGTGGCGTTATCGCCCGTCGCTGACGTTTGAAAAAGATATTCCGAAGAAAATCATTCCCGGAGCGAAAGTCTTCGTGACCGAAGAAGTCTTTTACGATTCGCTGCTGGACAAGTTTTCGCGTAATCGGTTCACGGTCGGAATCAATAAAACTATAAATAAAAAATTGTCGCTCGATGTTTATTATATGCGGCAGAACGACGGCTTTTCGGTTCCCGGCGACTTAAACGTCATCGGCACGACTTGGAGAGTAAAACTCTAAAAAAAGGAGAAAATAATGATGAAGAAAAAAATTTTAGGTTTGGCGTTTTTGTGTTCTTTGATGCTGGTAGGCGGAAGCTGCCTGCCGAACGCGACCAAAAATGAAGGCGGGCGGACAATAACGGTTTACGGCTTCTCGATTATGAAAGAGGCTTTGGAAAACGACATCTATCCGAAATTCGCCGCGAAATGGAAAGCCGAACACGGCGAAGAGGTAAATTTCAATTCTTCTTTCGCCGGTTCTGAAACCGTTACCAATCAGATTCTGCAAGGCGCGCCCGCCGACATCGCCATTCTTTCCATCGAGCGCGACGTTGATCGTTTGATCCAAGCCGGACACGCGCCGCAGGATTGGTATGTAACGCCGCAGAAAGGCATCGTCAACAAAACTCCTTTTATTATTCTCGTCCGGCAAGGCAATCCGAAAGGAATCCGGGATTTTCCCGATTTGGCAAAACCCGGAGTGAGAGTGATTCATCCCGATCCGGTCAGTTCGGGCGGGGCGCAATGGTCAATTCTTTCGATTTACGGCTCGGAGATGAAAAAGAGCGAAGCCGAAACCGGAACGCAGGATAAAAACCGCGCTTTGCAGACGCTTCAGGCAGTCTGGAAAAACGTTATTTCCACGCCCGGCTCGGCGCGCGAAGCCCGCACGCAGTTTGAAACCGGCTACGGCGACGCGCTGATCACATACGAGTTGGAAGGCTTGCTGATGCGGCAGGCGGGCGCGCCCATCGAAATCGTCGTGCCGAGATCAACCATTTTCAGCGAGCATCCGGCGGTCATCGTTGACCGCAATGTAACCGACGCCGAGCGCCCGCTCGTGCAAGCTTTCAGAAATTATCTCTGGAGCGACGAAGCGCAGCAAGCCTTCGTCAAATATCATTTCCGCTCTGTGACAAACGAAGCCTATAACGAAGCCAGCGCGGAATTCGCCAAAATAGAAATGCCTTTCACAATCGAAATGTTCGGCGGCTGGAAACAAGCGTATCCAGAGATGATTGAAGGGATTTTTCATAACCAAGTGAGAAATAGGTGAGAAATGAGAGGTGAGAAATAAGATGTAGAGAAGTCGAAATTACTTCTCATTTCTCAGTTCTCACCACTCACATAAAAAAACTATGAGCGCAAATCTTTCAGGAGTTCGACATACACACGGCTTTGATATTGTAAAGCCTCTGAGCGTTACGGCTCTGCTTTTGATGATGCTTCCGCTTGTTCTGCTTCCGATTGCTTCGATTTTCATTTTCGGGATGAGCAAGGGACTCAGGAGTTTTTGGGAAGCATTAACCCAACCGGATGCGATTTTCGCTTTGCAGCTTTCGTTTGTCACGAGTTTCTGGGCGACGGTCTTTAATATCGTTTTCGGTTTGTTCGCCGCGTATGTTCTCTCGAAATACACATTCTGGGGGCGCAACGCGATCATCGTTATGATTTCTATCCCGACGGCGATTCCGACCGCCGTCGCCGGGTTCGCTTTGCTTCTATTGTGGGGACCATACGGCTTGCTCGGACAATATCTGCCGCCGGATATGCAGATAATGTTCACGCCATATGCGATTATTCTGGCGAATATTTTTGTAACTTTCCCACTCGCTTTCGGCGTGATTATGCCCGTTTTGGAAACGATGAGCCGCTCGCTCGAAGAAGCGTCGGCGACAATGGGCGCGACGCGTTGGCAGACGTTTTGGCATATTACTTTGCCAAGTTTGCGCGGCGCGATTGTCGGCGGCGCTCTTTTAACATTTGCGCGTTCGGTCGGCGAATTCGGCTCGACAATTCTGGTTTCGGGCAATCTCGCCGGTCGGACGCAAACCGCGCCGCTTTATATTTTCGCCAAGTTCAACGAAGGACAGGTCGAAGCCGCCAACGCTGTGGCGATTGTGCTGGCGATTTTCTCGTTCGTGATTTTCAGCATTTTGTTTTTCGCGCGCGATTGGCTGGAAGCCGAGTGAGTGTAATTCCAGATTCCAGATTTCAGATTCCAAATTAGAAACGCTTGAATCTGGAATTTGGAATTTGGAATTTGGAA
>DATHTS010000666.1:0-2675 GCA_035462935.1 Pyrinomonadaceae bacterium | reverse complement strand
CAATGGCTTCAAACGCCGCGTCAACTTCAGCCTGATTCGTCACATCGCACGGCACGATCAAAGCGTCCTCTAAATCGGCGGTCAATTTTTCGACATTTTCCTTGAGCCTTTCGCCCTGATAGGTGAAAGCGAGCTTCGCGCCCTGCTCGCGGCAGGCTTCGGCGCACGCCCAGGCTATCGAACGCTTGTTCGCCACGCCAAAAATCATTCCAACTTTATTTTCCAGCATATTTTTGCAAAGAAAAAAGTGTAAAAGCGCAAGCGTGAAAAAGCAAGTCGGCTTCCCTGCTCTTTCACGCTTTGCTTTTACACCTTTGCGGTTACATCGCGTAAATTTTCTGCAATTCCTCAAAATCCTTCAGCCGGATGTCAATATCCACCGGCGTTTCGGGAAAGCGGCTGCCGTTGAGCGAAGAACGCAGTTGTCTTTCCTCTCTTTTATCGAGTTGGGTGACCAGAACCAGCAGAAGCTTCATTTTTGAATCGGGACAAAGTTTGGTAAATACTTGTTTGGCGTCGGTAACTTTTTTTATAAGCCCGTTAATTTTGTCCTGCGAGAAATGCGGCGAGACGAGAAACGTAACTTCGACGCACGTAATCAAATCCTGATTCAGAAATACGCCGTCAAAATCCGCCCCGCCAATCGAAACGTGCCGCATCAGAGGCTTTTTCTCTTCCTGCTGGATTTGCCTGAGCGCCAAATCTTCCGCCACCACATACGCAGAAAGCAAATCGCTCATCTGCTCGGGCGGAATTTCCAGAATTTGGGCGAGTTCGTAAACCTCTCCGGTTAGTTTTTGTCTCTGTTCGGTCGGAGGCATCACGTCCCAGACAATTCTTCGGTCGTTTTCGCTGGAGGCAAGTTTTCGATATTCACGCATTGTCAGCCATTCGGAAAAAGCCGAGCCGAATAACGAAAAAACCAGCCCGAAAACCGAGAACAAAATTAGAAATCCGATCAGCGTCCAGCGCTGCGTCGGGTCCAAATTGTCCGAAGCGAAAGCCAGCGCCAATCCGGCAGCCAGACAGACGATGACAATAAAAACAACCAGCAGCGGAAAATAATTCCGCGACGGCTGTATCGGTTTCGCCAAAGGAAGGATTTCTCTGCGTGCCATTTTTTTATTGAAAACTAAATTGAATCTTTAGTGAAAGAAATTGGTAACAGAGAAAATATCACAAAAACAGGGTTAAAGTAAAAAGAAAATGGCAAAACCGGGAATTTTAATCTTTTGAACAAAAGACTTTTTAAAGATTTTCGGCTCATAGAGAAAGAAAAAACTATCAATTATCCATTTTCAATTTTCAATTATTAAAGCAGTTTTCTCCCTTTATTTACTGCAAAACAGTTGATAGTTGAAAGTGGATAATTGATAGTTAATTTATTCGTTCTCTTAAAAACTACGCCGATGTCGCTCGTTCAAAAGGAATTTCTTCAAAATGGGTCATCCGCTTAAAATCACGGAAACGCTCGTTGATTTCGTTGTGAGTCAAACGATCAACTCTTTCCGTGCCAAATTCCTCGACGTTAAACGAAGCCATTACAGAGCCGAAAATCATCGCCCGCCGCAGAGTGTCTTCCGTAATTTCGACCTGACTTGCCAAATAACCCATAAAACCGCCCGCGAAAGTGTCGCCCGCGCCGGTCGGGTCAAAAACAGAATCCAAAGGATAAGCCGGAATCGCAAAATAATTATCCTCGGTAAAAAGCGCCGCGCCGTATTCGCCGCGCTTGATGACCAGAGCGCGAAGACCGCCGATTTCCATAATCTTTCTCGCCGCCTTGTGGATATTCGGCTCGTCCGCCAACTGGCGGGCTTCGGCGTCATTGATTATCACGCAATCCACAACCTTGACGGTTTCGATAACTTCATCCTTCATCGAATCAATCCAAAAATTCATCGTATCCAACGCCACAAACTCGGCATCCGGGCATTGCTCGCGGACTTGTTTCTGCGTGGTCGGGAAGATATTCGCCAGAAATAAAAGGCGATTATTTCTGGATTTTTCGGAAAGCTTCGGCTGGAAAGTCTCGAAAACATTGAGCTGCGTTTCCAGCGTGTGTGCCGTGTTCAAATCATAATCGTAACGCCCGCGCCAGAAAAATGTTTTGCCTTCACGGACGCGCTCAATGTCGTCAGTGCGGATATTGTGCCGGTGAAAAACGTTCATTTCTTCGTCGGTAAAATCGTTCCCGACCACGCCGACAACCGAAACATCGGTAAAAAAGCTCGAAGACAAAGAAAAATGCGTCGCCGCGCCGCCAAGAATCTTATCGCGCTTGCCGAATGGCGTTTCCACAGCGTCAAACGCGACCGAACCTACTACTGTTAAAGACATTTATAAAAATCTCTCCTGTTAAATTGATTTACAAAAGAATTTATTTTACACGCCACGGCGGATTTTTGCGATTTTCGCCGGCATAAAACAAACAAATCACATTTCCGCTCGGGTCTTTCAGGTAAGCCTCGCGCCAGAGCCAAGTTTGATCAGTCGGATTTTGGTCGAATTTGATGCCGAGTCGTTTTAATTCCTCAACTTTCTCGTCCAGATTTTCGCATTCAAAATAAATTACCAAATCGGGCTTGACCGTAAAATTTTCATGATGATGAACGGAAAAAGTAGAATCTCCGTCGGGACATTCAAATCGCGCGTAACGCGGAATGGAATCAACG
>DATHTS010000665.1:0-7732 GCA_035462935.1 Pyrinomonadaceae bacterium | reverse complement strand
ATTTGTTGTTAATTTTTTCTCTCATCCGAGTTTGCCGTATTTGTAAATCGCTAATTTGCCGAATTCCGTAAATATCACAGATTGTTTGTTTTAGCTGCTCTGCTTTACCGTTTTAAAAGTGATAAGCGGTCAGATCAAATTCTCACTGACTTTAACGGATAAACTGTATTATAAATGATACGATATAACACGAATTTAATTCAGCATAATACAAAGCCAGGCGTTGTGCGATGATTTCAATTTAACCGTTTAGGAGATTCTTATGGCAACCGTTTCGTACGCGTTTTTTAGTTGGACAGCGGTCGGCGCTTCAAATGATCTTTTACCCGGACAGGAGCACCAGTGGTCAATGTGGGGCGGAGATTTCAACTATGGAGACGCAATCATGGTGACTGCGCACCCCGTAACCCGGCAAGGGATAAACCGAGCCCTCGCCGTGGAGAAAGTTAAAATAAGTAATGCCGTTCTCAATACAACACTATCCTTCGTTGTTAAAAATGTAGGAACAGAACGCGTCCCGGGCTACGGACTCGGCTTTGACTGGGTGGATAGATAAAGGAGATGCGATGAAAATTTATGCTCATTACGATTCCGAGGGGAATATCAACTCGTTAATCGTCTCGAACGCGCCCAAAGGAATCGAGGTGATGCTCTCGCCTCAACCCGGTTTATATGCGGGCGAGATTGAGGGACTGAAAGTAAAGGATGAACAAGACGAAGATGCGCTCCGCGAAATTGCGGAAAGCTACCGGATTGCAAACCCGCACCCCCGTTTAAAACTTACGAAAAAGAGCTAGAATTTCCCCCGGAGACCGCTCGCACCTAATTTCCAATACCGCGAGTTTGTCGAGTTGGGAGTCTAACCCGCTGCGCAACAGCGGCATACGCCCGACGTGAATTTAGCTTACCTCTCATCGAGAACTTTTCACCGGCTAGGTTTTGCACGCGGTGGGTGATACCGGTCGTTAAACTTCAATTTTCTCCAACACCAAAGCCGAATTTTTTGACCCGAAGCCGATACAGTTGCAAAGCGCGGTTTTAACTTTCCTTTCACGCGCCGCGTTCGGCGTGTAATCCAAATCGCAATCCGCATCAGGAAAATCAAGATTTATTGTCGGCGGAATTATACTTTCATTCAAAGCCAAAAGCGTCGCGCCGATTCCCGCCGCGCCGGATTACCGCTCGAAAATCCTTTGCTGTTTTATCCGAAAACCTTTCTTGAAACGCTCTGGAAACAGATTCGATGGATTTCGCTCTATTTAAGGTTACGGTTAATTTATCGAAAGGTGAAAAAAGACCCGAAAAAATCGGAATATATGGATTTGTCTTTAGAACCCATCCGCGACGACGAAACCGAAACCCGAGAGCTTTTTCAATCGGAAGCCGCGCATAAATATCTCGAAAAAGTTCACCAAATCGAAAAAATCCGTCGCGGCGAAACGGTTTAATTTCTGATTAAAATTAATCTATTTTGCAAGCTAAATTTTTGTTGCAAATTTTGAAAATAGGTTTATAATTATCCGCATATAAGGTTATTATGCGGAATCGTTTTTCCTAATACACGAAAATTGAGTATTATGCGGAATCGTTCTGCTTAATCCTAAGTTGGGTGGTTCTAGGCTTATACGTACTTGGAGTTGCAACCCGTGTAACGCACTGTACTCGCAGATATAGAAATTATCAGATGAACAAAGTGTTTCTCAGCCATAACTCCAAAGACAAGCCCTTTGTACGGATGCTTGCCGAAGATATAAAGGCTTCCGGTGTCAGCGTTTGGATTGACGAAGTAGAAATACTTGTCGGCGACTCACTCATTCGTAAAATTTCGGAAGGTCTTGTAGCTGCCAATTACGTGGTGGCGGTTCTCTCCAAAAACTCGGTTGAGTCAAAATGGGTTAAAGAGGAACTAGAAATCGCTGCCACTCTTGGCATCGAAGGTAATCGCGTAGTAATACTACCCCTACGATTAGATGACTGTGTAATTCCGACATTTCTTATTCATAGGCTATTTATCGATTTTCAACAAGCTGTTTGCTACGATGAAGCGTTTTGCGATTTACTTCGACGTATTCATCCCGAAGCGTTACCCGAATCAGCGTACTCCTTCTACAGCTTGACGATTGGAGCTACGCGAAAAGACCGCCTCGTGCGGATTGCGAAGAATTCTGCGATGAAAGATTGGATACTTGATTACCTGATTGGCACGACAGAGAAGCGTGAGAGCCACAAAGAGCGTCATTTTATCTATCTCGCATTAGGAGAGGTTGGTGGAAAAAGAGCCGAAACTGCAATCAAGAAAGGTCTCTTGGATCGCAATGCCTTTGCACGCTCAGGAGCAGAAAAGGCTTGGAAATTGTTAGGTCATTAGTTTTGATAATGAAGGATTTTCAGGAGGGAGAATTAAAATGTTACGAAAACAGATGTTACTAATTGGGATGATTTGTTCCCTTGTTCTCTGGGGCTGTAATGACAGTATATCCCCTCTCGCACCAAGCCCAACTCCAACGTCGACACAGGGCATAACAAAGAGGGCGGAGGAAATTGCGCGCACTGTGTCCGACGGTGTCGGCACGGTTACTCAATTTTCTACGGATGCTAATGGTGTTCCTGTGATTGCGCTGGATGAAAGGCACAATTCGCGTGTGGGACAACTCCAACATGCCATTACGCTAGTACGGCTTTATGACAAGTTCGGCTTAAAGGATATTGTGTTGGAGGGCTATCTTAAAGAATCTTCCAAGTTTAACACTGACTGGTTCACGAAAGCGGTCGCCGGGAAGACTCCCGAAGCCCGTGCTAAGGTTGCCGTGCAATTCCTAAAACATGGGGACATTAGCGCTGCCGAGTTCATGAAACTCGTTTACCCGGATATTACACTACACGCAGCGGAAGCGAGTGAAACTTACCACGTTGAACCGCCTGCTAATTTTGCTGTAATTGACTACCTACAAGCGATTGTTAAAGTCGATCCAGCTTGGGCTGTAGAGAAAAGCAAGCCCTATCAAAGCTTGGAAAGTTTTCAGGCTTTGTCAGGTGACGAGAAATTAGGAAGGGCAAAGGAAATCAAGCAATACGTGGAAGACAACTCTATATCGGTTTCTCCTAAAATAAGACAGTCGATGCAGCAATACATTACTTTCATGGAAAAACGGATGGCGTCAAACATTACTATCAATGACACAGTTAAGATGGTATCCAGTAGCTCGTCGCCGAAAGTGATTGCAATAAACATAGGGGAGGATCACACGCACAATATGTGTCAACTGCTGAAGCAGGCGAATCATCCTTATGCGGTTGTAACACCGCGTTATGGTTCTCCAAATAAGGAACATGGCAATCTCACTGATACCATGTATGACAGAAAGAACAAAAAACTGCCTGTGTTTTCGCAAGGCTTATCTGCGCTTATCTTGCAAGAGGTTTCGGGAGGTAAGAAGCCCGAACCTGTCCTTGCAGAACATTGGTTCGAGGCAGAAGCTGAATTCCACGCCTACGTAACCAGCCTTGCGGAAGGTGTGCTTGGACCGCCCACCCCACCCGACGAGAAAGCTCCCTTTGGCTTCTCCAATGATGATTTTCGTGGCAAGTGGATAAGCATTGTACTTGCTGACGCCGAGTATTTGCCCGACCAAGATGACAGGCGTCGCGCAATCTTGATTCCCGTTAAGTTCAATCGTAGCGGCAAGGTAGTGTGGGTTGGAGCCACCCTACAACGCGGAATGGAGAGCAATCAGGTTACCGTAGAAGCTATCCTCACGCAGGGATTGCAAGACATACAGGCTGAGAAAAAAACGCCGGAAAGTGCCGAGCAAGACATAAAAACTGAAGGCAAACCACCAAAACCAGCCAAAGGCAAGATAGGCAGTATTCAAATGAGTAGCACTACGTTCGCCATCGTCGGCAACAATAAGGAAGCCATTAAGCGTGCGATTACCATCGAGTCGTGATTTGAGTGGTTTTGGCATGGTGCGCCCAACAATCTCTTGCAGTCGCCCGCCCGATAGCGTGGCTTTCATTATTGTCCTCTCCGATGAGGCTAAATGCTTCTCGCAGGCGGCGACTGAAGCGGAGCGTTAAACTTTTAATTTTTCCAAAACCAAAGCCGAATTTTTAGAGCCGAAACCGATGCAGTTGCAAAGCGCGGTTTTCACTTCTTTTTCACGCGCAACATTTGGTACGTAATCCAAATCGCAGTCTTTATCGGCTTCGTCCAGATTTATTGTCGGCGGAATTATACCTTCATTCAAAGCCAAAAGCGTCGCGCCGATTCCCGCCGCGCCGGACGCGCCTTGCGGATGTCCGACTTGTGATTTGGTCGCGCTCATCGGAATTTGGTATGCTCTTTTGCCGAAAGCGGCTTTTAATGCCTTAGTTTCGATGCGGTCATTAAGAAGCGTGGAAGTGCCGTGTAGATTGACGTAATTAACCGCTTCGGGCGAAATTCCGGCATCCTGCATTGCAAGCTGCATTGCCCGCGCCGGTTCTTCTCCGTTTTCTTCGAGACGAACGCGGTGATATGCGTCGCACGATGCGCCGTAGCCTTTTATTTCGGCGTAGATTTTCGCGTTTCTCGCCGAAGCATTTTCCAGACTTTCCAACACAAAAATCCACGCGCCTTCGCCCAGAACCATTCCCGAACGGTTTTTATCAAACGGGCGCGAGGCGCGTTCCGGCTCGTCGTTCCAGTCTTTTGTGAGAACGGTCATCACGTTAAAGCCTTCCAAAATTCCGCGTGCCATCGGCGCGTCAACTCCGCCCGCGATCATCTTATCTTGCTTGCTAAGCGCGATGTGCTGCGCGGCGTAAAAAATAGCGTCGGTCGAGCTTGTGCAGCCGGTTGAAACGATGTGCGAAAGTCCGCGCAAGCCGAAAGACATTGAGAGTTCGGAGGATAAACCGCCGTGCGTTGAGGAAGGAATCGTGTAAACGCTCGCTTTGTTCTGCTCGCCGGTGAACCAGTATTCATATTGCTTTTCGGTAAAAGCCAAGCCGCCGCCGCCCGTTCCTAAAATTACGCCGAAGTTTTGCCGGTCGGGTAAATTTAATTCGTCAGTTTGGATTCCCGCGTCTTGCAGGGCTTCGCGGGCGGCTTTCAGCGCCAGAGGAACGGTGCGCGGGACGTGTTTGCGGTCTTTCGGATTTAGCTCGGCTTTCCAATCGAAATTTTTAACTTCCGCCGCGATTTTTACTTCCGAATCGGAAACATCGAAGCTTTCAATTCGCCGAACGCCGCTTCTTCCTTCTTTGAGAGATTGCCAAAATTCTTGACGATTATTGCCGATTGGAGTTACGCATCCGAAACCCGTTATACAGACGCGGCGCGGCTTGGTGAAATTGCTGAGCATTGATTTGAGAATAGCATTTTCAACAAAGTGAAAGCCAATGATTTAAGATTTATAATTTATTCGGGTCAACGTCGAGTTCGCGCAGTTTTTCAGCCAAAAGAGCGGCGCGCTGAGATTCTTTTTCGGCGCGTTCATTACCCGTTAAAATCAAATTGCCCTGCAAATCGCACCAGCGCAGCCATTCGTCTTCCCATTCTTCAAAAACGCCTTTCCACAATCGCAGGCTCAAGCCGATTTCCGGAAAATCGAAGCCTTCGCGCTGACGATAACGCTTGCCGAAACCGCGCTCAAACACGCGCAGCTTTTCATTGCTTAAAGCCAGAAAAGGATCAAATACGACGTAATAAGTTACATCAATTTCGGCATACCGATTTTTTTTCTGACTGATTTCGCCGCCTTTCGTGTTGGAAACTATTTCGACGACGACATCCGGCACCTTGCCGAATTCCCAGACAAAATATGCGCGATGTTCCTTCATCGTCCAATCCTTTTGCAGTTCCACGTCAAGGCTGATAAACACATCCGGCACAATCGGCGGACGATACACGGATGTGAAAATGCCAACATTTGAAGATGCGATAAAAGAGCGCGGTTCGCCTGTTTCTTCGTAAACGGGCTGCCAAGAACTGTAGAGCGGTTCGGTCAAAAGGCGCTGCTGTTTTTCGGAAAAAAGGTTATCCACGGGTTCATCATCCTCCGTTATGAGATTGGCGACAATTTCTTTGAGATCGTAATCAATTACCGTGTCTTGAGCCATAACGTTCACCTCGTCCGTTTCGCATCATACCAGATTTTTGTCAAATAAACGAAAATTAACATCGTCGCGCCGCCCGAAAAATCGAGCAAAACATCCCAAACGGAACCCGTGCGCGTCGGGATAAAGCTTTGATTAATTTCATCAAGCGAAGCGATGAGCAAAACCAGAAGAAGCGAGGTTAAAAACCAGTATTTTCGCAGAAATTTTTGTGAAGAAGCGAAAAATGCGCGCGAGGCGAAAAAAGCGAGCGCGGCGTATTCGGCGAAATGCGCGAATTTGCGGATGTAGAAATGATAAACGAGAAGGGTTTCTTCCGGCGCGTTCGGAAAGAAAAAAACGAGAATCGGGCGAATAAAGCGCGAGGTGTTCGACATTGAGGCTTGCGCGGTGGAGAAAAAGAAAATTACGCCGATCCACAAAAAAAGCGGCGCGTAGCGAATAAAGCGCCCGCGCCAGTCTGTTTTTACCAAAAAAGTTTCAGCCATTAATAAGGAGGTTGATTCATCATTCCGCTCATCATTCCGTAATTACCATACATAAGTAAGAGCCAGCCGATTATTACCAAAATAAGCGGAATTAACCCTTGTCTTCTTACAATGTAAAAGATTATTCCACCGAGCGGTTGGCAAATAAAATTTACGACTGCCCATAAAACTTTTTCACCTGTCGTTTCTCCGGTTTGAATACTAATTACGATCAACCAAATAACGCCAGCCAAAAACAACACCACGCCAAGTAATCCGATTATTCCCATAAATTCCTCCTGATTTTTTTGTTTTTAATTTAAAATGAAAAAGCAAGCCAAGAATACCCGAAAACCCGAAGGATTTCAAATATTTCCGACTTGCTTTTAAAAAATAAAGAAAACTTTACTGAGCCGCCGCGCCCGACACAACTTCAATGATTTCTTTAGTAATCGCCGCCTGACGAATACGGTTCATATTCAGCGTTAAAGTGTCAATCAATTCGCCCGCGTTTTTCGTCGCCGAATCCATCGCGGTCATCCGCGAGCCTTGCTCGGAGGCGACGGATTCGAGCATCGCGCGGTAAACTTGCGTTTCGACCTGTTTCGGAAGCAAACGCCCGAAGATTTCCGCCGCCGGCTGCTCATAAATGTATTCGGCTTGAGCGCCGGTCTGCGTTTCCGTTTCTTCGCCCGAAATGCGCGGAATCGGGAGAAGCTGCTGGATTTTTACTTCCTGCGAAAGAACGGTTTTAAATTGCGTGAAAACCAGAAAAACTTTATCAATCGAGGTATCTTCGGTAAAGGTGTTGATAATTTTGTGCGCGATTTCCATCGCGTCGGAATAATTAACTCTTCCCGTTCCGGTCAAACCGATATATTCTTCGACAAAGTTTATATCGCGCCGACGGAAAAAATCGCGTCCCTTGCGACCGACGGGCAGCATTTCAAACCGCTTCGCGTCATTTTCCCGGATAAAGGCTTGCGCGGCTTTGGTAACATTGGCGTTAAACGCGCCCGCCAAACCTTTGTCCGCGCTGACCAGCACGATTAAATATCTCTGGTCGCCGCGTTCATCCAAAAGCGGATGCGAAAAATCTTCGGCGACCCGCGCGCCCAATCCGCCGAGAACTTCCGACATCTTTTCCGCATATGGACGCGCGGCGG